>JAAENP010000282.1 GCA_024224155.1 bacterium | reverse complement strand
GAGCGGGACGCCGCCGTGCGGGAGTCCGAAGAGGCGAAGGCCCGGCTCGAAGCACAAATCGAAGAGCTGGACACACTCCGCGAGGAGCGCAACCAGGTGCGTGCCCGCATCGAGAAGCTGCTGGGCCAAATGGACGTGCTCGGCTCGGGCTGAGGAATACATCATGGCCTCGGACGCCTCCGACAAGAAACAGGTTCGGGTCACTATCTTCAATCAGACCTACACGCTACGCACTGCTGGGGACCCGTCCGAAACTGAGCATCTGGCCAATGCGGTGGACGAGTTGATGACTTCCGTTGCCGCCCGCGCCGGCAACCTGGATTCGTCTCGAATTGCCGTGCTGGCCTGCCTGCACATGGCCGACCGGCTACGCGGGCTCGAGCAGGACCTCGAGGAGTTGCGAAACCGGGTAGACCGGAAATCGAAAGACTTCAGTTTGCTGCTGGATCAGGCGATCCAGGACGAGCCACCGCGGGAAGAGGGATCGTAGCGAAGGGGGGCAG
>JAAENP010000281.1 GCA_024224155.1 bacterium | reverse complement strand
TCGAGTTGCTGGACGAAGTCCATGGCCACGCCGACGACGATCAGCAGCGAGGTGCCACCGAAGTAGAAGTTGATGCCCATGCCCTGCGTAACCCAGGTCGGCAGGTTGCCATCCAACGTATCACCCACAAAGGGTAGCCCGGCCACGTTGATGCCGCTGAGGAGGAACTCCGGCAGCACCGACACGGCAGCCAGGTAGACCGCGCCGACCAGAGTCAAACGGGTCAGAATCCGATCGATGTACTCCGAGGTCTTCTTCCCGGAGCGAATCCCGGGGATGAAACCACCGTACTTGCGCATGTTCTCGGCGGTATCTGCCGGGTTGAAGATGATCGAAACGTAGAAGTAGGAGAAGAAGATGATGGCCACTACATAGAGCAGGTAGTGCAACGGCTGGCCCCAGGCCAGATAGTTGGAGATGTTCTGCAGCCACTCGTTCTGGAACATTCCCGCGATCGTCGAGGGGATCATGACGACCGAGCTCGCGAAGATCACCGGAATCACGCCGCCGGTGTTGACTCGAAGCGGCAGATAGGTGTTCTGACCACCGTAGACCCGGCGCCCGACAACGCGCTTGGCGTACTGCACCGGAATACGGCGCTGGCCGCGCTCCATGAAGACGATGAACGCGACCACCACCAGCATGAAAGCGATCAGAAAGAGAACCATGAAAGCGCTCAGACTACCGTTCTGAACGCTCTCGATCGTGTTGACTACGGCTCCCGGCAGGCCGACGATGATGCCTCCGAAGATGATCAGCGAGATGCCGTTGCCGATGCCACGCTCGGTGATCTGCTCACCCAGCCACATGACAAACGCCGTGCCCGTAGTCAGGGTCAGGACGGTCATTATCCTGAAGCCCCACCCCGGATCCGGCACCAGGGCCGCACCGCCGGGTGTCGTCACACGCTCGATCCAGACCGCGATACCCGTCGACTGGATGATCGAGATGACCATCGTCAGGTAGCGCGTGTACTGAGTGATCTTGCGCCGCCCGAGCTCGCCTTCTTTCGAGAGCTTCTCGAGATACGGCCAGACCACCGTCAGCAGCTGCAACACGATGGAGGCGGTGATGTACGGCATGATGCCCAACGCGAAGACGGCAACGCGCTCGAGGCTGCCGCCGGTGAAGGTGTTCACCATCCCCAGCAGGGTGCCTTTGGCGGCCTCCATGAACTCCAGCAGGGCCTGCGGGTCGATCCCGGCCGTCGGGATGTTGCATCCCACCCGGTACACCGCGAGCAAGCCGAATGTGAAGATCAGCCGCTTGCGCAGATCCGGGATCGCGAAGAGGTTGCGAAAACTATCGATCACTAGCCGACGACCTCACACTTGCCGCCCGCGGCCTCGATCTTGGCTCGAGCGGTCTTGCTGAACTTGTGAGCCTGAATGTTGAGCGCCTTGGAGACGTCGCCCGTGCCGAGAATCTTGATCAGAGCGCCCTTGCGCACCAGGCCCTTCTCCGTCAGCGCCTCGACGGTCACGTCGCCCTCGAAGCCCTCCAGGCCCGCGAGATTGACCACGGCGTACTCCCTGCGGAAGATGTTGGTGAAGCCGCGCTTGGGAACGCGTCGCACCAAAGGCATCTGGCCACCCTCGAAGCCTCGTCGCCGGCTGTAACCGGAACGCGACTTCTGGCCGTTGTGGCCCCGTCCCGAGGTCTTGCCTTTGCCCGAGCCCGGGCCGCGCCCGACCCGCTTGGGGGAATGCCGGCTCCCTGCGGCCGGTGACAGATCATGCAGTTTCATAGCTCTAGTCCTCGACGATCTCTGCCAAATGAGGAATCTTGGCGACCATTCCGCGCACCGCGGGAGAGTCTTCGCGTTCGACGACGTGACGAATCCGGCGCAGACCCAAGCTGCGCAGCACCTCGTGCTGGCGTGGGGGCCGTCCGATCGGACTGCGAGTCTGTCGAATCTTCAGTGTCTTGGTCTTCTTCTTTGCCATGGTCTTGGTCTTTTTCGCCTTGTTCGTCCTGTTCGCTCGCTAAGGGGCTAGGCCTGACCGCTCGAGGGCTGCTCGACGCCACGCGCCCGGAACACTTCGTCACGCCGGCGCAGCTGCGACAGCGCGACCATCGTGGCCTTGACCACGTTCTGCGGGTTCTTAGAACCGATCGACTTGGTCAGAATGTCCTGAATACCCGCGCTCTCCACCACCGCCCGAACGGCGCCACCGGCGATCACGCCGGTACCCTGAGATGCCGGCTTCAAGAGCACCCGGCTGGAACCGAAGACCCCGAGCGACTCGTGTGGGATCGAGGTGTCTTCCATCGGAACACGAACCAGGTTCTTCTTGGCGATCTCCACTCCCTTGCGGATTGCGCTCGGCACTTCCTTGGCCTTGCCCGAGCCGTATCCGACCCGACCACTGCCGTCACCGATGACAACCAGAGCGGAAAACGAGAAATTCTTACCGCCCTTGACCACCTTGGTCACGCGGTTGATGTGAATTACCTGTTCGAAGAACTCGGTCTCTCTTTCGAAATTTCTAGCCAAGCTGATCCTCTCCTCGAGCGGCCACGCCGCTCAGAACTGCAGTCCCTTCTTACGCGCACCCTCCGCCACCTGCCGCACCCGTCCGTGGTAGATGTAGCCACCGCGATCGAATACGACCTGCTCCACGCCCACTTTCTTCGCTCTTTCGGCGATCGTCTCGCCGACCAGCCGAGCCGCGTCCACCTTCTTGCCGTCTTTGGCGGCTTTCTGGATGTCCTTCTCGGCCGAGCTCGCCTGAGCCATCGTCTCGCCCTTGAGATCGTCGATCACCTGGGCGTAGGTGTACTTCAAGCTCTTGAACACCGCCAGGCGCGGGCGCTCGGAGGTCCCACTGACGGATCGCCGCACGCGCTTGTGGGCCCGCTGGCGCTGGTCTCTCTTTCGTCTTGCTCTGTCCACCTGATGCTCCTTAAAAGCGCCTCTAGCCGCCGCTGCCGACACCGGCTTTACCGACCTTGCGTCGGATCACTTCGTCGGCGTACTTGATACCCTTGCCCTTGTACGGCTCCGGTTTGCGCAGGGCCCGAATCTCGGCGGCCACCTGCCCCACCTGCTGCTTGCGCGCCCCGCGCACCGTGAGCTTGTTATTCTTGTCCACTTCGATCTCGATGCCTTCGGGAATCGAAAACTCGATCTGATGCGAGAAGCCCAGCGACAGGTTGAGGGTCTTGCCCTGGACCTCCGCCCGATACCCGACGCCGTTGATCTCGAGGACCTTGCTGAAGCCCTCGTGGGCCCCGGTGACCGCATTGGCTACCAGCGCGCGCATGAGCCCGTGCTTGGCCCGATCGTCGCGGCTCTCGCCAACGCGCTTGAGCAGCACCTCGGTATCACCGATCTCGACCTCGATTCGCGGCAGGATCTCCTGAGACACCGTGCCCTTCGGCCCTTCGGCCGTGAAGAGCCGATCTTCCATCTTGATCTTGGTCCCCTTGGGGATCGGAATCGGGTTTCTACCTACTCGAGACATCTTCGTTCTCCTTGCTCGGGCTTGCTCCGCCTAGCTCCGGCCTACCAGATCTCGCACAGAACTTCGCCACCGACGCGTTGATCGCGGGCCTGGCTGTCGGTCAGCAGCCCTTTCGAAGTCGACACGATGCCGACGCCGAGGCCGTTGAGTGCCGGCTTCAAATCGTCGGCGCCACAGTAGACCCGCCGCCCGGGCTTGCTGACGCGCTGCATGCGACGAATCGCCGGCGCGCCGTCGTCACCGTACTTGAGAATGATGCGTATCTGCCTGCTGATCGGATCGTCACCTTCCTCGGTGTACTCCTCGATGTAGCCTTGCTCTTTGAGGATTCGGCAGACCTCTAGCTTCAGATTCGAACCCGGAACCGTGAGCTGGTCGTGGTTCACCATGAGGGCGTTGCGGATCCTGGTCAGGAGATCCGAAATCGGATCGGTCATCGTCATCTTGTCAACTCCTACCAACTCGCCTTGATCACGCCGGGCAGGTAGCCCTGAAGCGCGAGGTTGCGGAAGCAGATCCTGCACAGACCGAACTTCCTCATATATCCACGCGGACGCCCGCACCGCTGGCAACGGTTCCTCACCTTCACCGCGTGCTTGGGCTTCTTCCTCATCTGCGCCATCTTTGCCGTCGTTGCCACGTCTGGTATCTCCCTGGGTATCCTTGAGCTGGGCCTTAGCTGGCTTCTCGGCGCCGGAAGGGCATTCCCAGCCCCCGAAGCAGATGAAGCGCTTGCTCGTCGTGTTCGGCGCTCGTGACGATCGTCACGTTGAGCCCCTTGTTGAGAGCCACTCTGTTGTAGTCGAGATCGGCGAAGATCAGGTGATCTCTGACGCCCAGAGTGTAGTTGCCGCGACCGTCGAAGGCGCGGTCCGAGACTCCGCGAAAGTCGCGCACGCGCGGCAGGGCAACCGAGATCAACCGATCCAGGAAGTCCCACATCCGGCTGCCGCGCAGAGTCACTCGCGCGCCGATCGGCATGCCCTCGCGCAGCTTGAACGCCGCGATCGACTTCCGGGCCCGGGTGATCACCGCGCGCTGCCCGGCGATCTGGGTCAGCTCTTCCGCCGCGTCGTCCAGGATCTTGACGTTCTGAGTCGCCTCGCCGAGCCCGATGTTGAGCACGATCTTCTCGATCCGCGGAACCGCCATGACATTCTCGATGCCGAACTCCTTCTGGAGATCGGACATGACCTCGTCCTGGTACCGCTTCTTCAAGCGCGGTACGTAGGCCTCTTTGCCGTTGCTCTTCTTTGCCTTTGCCATCGTCGTTTCTGTCCCTGGTTGCAGCCCTTAGTTGAAAGTGGCCCCACAGCGCCGGCATACCCTGGCGCCGCTGCCATCCTCGAGCCTCTTGCGTCCCACTCGGGTCGGTTTGCCGCATTCCGGGCACACCAGCATGAGCTTGGAAACGCCGATGGGCCCCTCCCGTTCGAGGATTCCCCCCTGGACCTGCTTCTGAGGATTGGCCCGCGTGTGCTTCTTGACCATGTTGACGCGCTCGACGATCGCGGTGCCCTTGGACGGAAAGATGCGCAGCACCTTGCCCTTGACGCCGCGATCCTTGCCGAGGACCACCAACACTTCGTCGTTCTTCTTGATCTTGAGTTTCTGCATGGTCGCTGTCGCCTGTCTAGATAACCTCTGGTGCCAGAGAAATGATCTTCATGAACCGCTTTTCGCGCAGCTCCCGCGCCACCGGTCCAAATACACGCGTACCGATCGGCTCGCCGGTCTCGTTGATCAGCACCGCCGAGTTGTTGTCGAAGCGAATGTAGGTCCCGTCCTTGCGCCGGTGGGCGCGCCGGGTTCTGACCACCACCGCTCTGACCACCTGCCCCTTCTTAACGGTGCCTTCGGGCGTCGCTTCCTTTACCGAAGCGGTGATCACGTCGCCGAGACCGCCCTCCTTGCCCGAGGAGCCGCCGCGCAACTGAATGCAGGCGATCTTGCGCGCCCCCGAGTTGTCTGCCACCTCGAGGATGGTTCCCATCTGGATCATCTGACTATCCCTCGGCTCGCTCTACAACGCGCTGAACCCGCCAGCGCTTCTGTTTCGATATGGGTCGGCTGGCGACGATCTCGACGACATCGCCGACGCCGCACTCGTTGCGCTCGTCGTGAGCGTAGTACTTGCTGGTTCGCTTCAGGTAGCGACGGTAGAGGCGATGCACGGTCGTCTTCCCCACCGAAACCACCACGGTCTTGTCCATCTTGTTGCTGACCACCTTGCCGACCATGGTCTGGCGGCGTGCGGCCTGCTCAGCTGGTTCGGTGCTCTGAGTGCTCTCAACAGTGACTTGCTCGTTCATTTTGCGTCTCTCTCTTCTAGCTCTCAGGTCTTCGCCGATTGCTTCTCGCGCAGAACAGTCAACACCCGCGCCATGTCTTTGCGTACCGTCGTCATCTTGGTTGGGTTATCCAGCTGTCCGGTGACCTTCTGCAGCCTGAGCGCAAACAACTGCTCAGCCAGCTCGGTCTCCTTCTCGCGAAGCTCGTCGACCGTGTGTTCTCTCAGTTCGGTGGCTTTCATCTCACTTCTACCTCAGCTCGCGATCTGTTCGTCGCGTGACACGTAGCGCGTCTTGATGCCAAGCTTGTAGGAGGCCCTCAGCATGGCGTGCTTTGCGGTCTCGGTGTCGACCCCCTCGAGCTCGAACAGGATTCGGCCCGGCTTGACCACGGCTACCCACTCCTCCGGGCTGCCCTTGCCCTTACCCATGCGGGTTTCGAGCGGCTTCTTGGTGATCGGTTTGTCGGGGAATATACGAATCCAGATCTTGCCGCCACGCTTGACGCCACGAGCAATCGCGATACGAGCCGCCTCGATCTGGCGCGCGGTGACCCAGCCGCATTCGAGTGCCTGCAGGCCGTAGTCGCCGAACGCGATGTAGTCGCCACCTTTGGCACGCCCGCGGCGCTTGCCGCGCTGCTGCTTTCTGAACTTGACCTTCTTCGGCATCAACATGACGTTGACTCCTCCTGCTTACACCGCCGCGCGGCGGCCTTTCTCTCTGAGCAAATCACCCTTGTAGATCCACACCTTGCAGCCGACCACGCCGTAGTTGGTGTGGGCCTCTGCGAAGCCGTAGTCGATGTCGGCCTTCAGGGTGTGAAGCGGCAACCGGCCGTCCTGATACCACTCGGTCCGGGCGATCTCGGCGCCGCCCAGGCGCCCCGACACCATGACCTTGAAACCTTTCGCTCCGAACCGGAACGCGGCTTCCATGGTCTTCTTCATCGCTCGCCGAAAGGCGATCCGGCGCAACAGTTGGTTCGCCAGATTCTCCGCCACCAACTGCGCCTCGAGCTCCGGCCGCGAAATCTCCTGGATGTTGATGTGGACCGGCCGGCCCATCAGCTTCATCAGGTCGTCGCGCAGCTTGTCTACCTCGGCTCCCTTGCGACCGATAATGATGCCGGGACGCGAGGTGTAGATCGTCACCCTCAGCTTGTCGGCCGCGCGCTCGATGTCGATCTCGCTGACCCCGGCATGGCCGAGACGCCGCTTGAGCTTGGAGCGAAGATCCAGATCCTCGTGCAAGAGTTTCGAATAGCCCTTGTCCGCGAACCAGCGCGAGTGCCAGGGCTTGTTGTAGACGAGTCGGAACCCGTAGGGATGTGTCTTTTGACCCACGAAAACTCTCCTTCTATTTCCCTTCGACCTGATCGCCCTTACGGGTATCGAGCTTGATGGTGACGTGACTCTGGCGCTTCAGAATCTGGAAGGCCCGGCCCATCGGTTGGGGTCGAATGCGCTTGAACACGGGACCGCCGTCGACAAAGATCTCTTTGACGAACAGACGATCGACGTCGACGCCCTCTTCCCGATTCTCGGCGTTGGCCACCGCCGACTTGAGAAGCTTGCCCACGTCGCGAGCAGCCGATTTCTTGCTCAGCGCCAGCAGATCCGTCGCCTCCTGGACTCCCTTGCCGCGAATCTGATCCGCGACCAGGCGAACCTTCTGGGGCGAGGCCCTGAGGTACCGAAGTCGAGCTTTTACTTCCATTGTCTTGGCTTCCCTTGGCTTCTCTTGGGCCTTATCGCGGCCGGCCCATTTTTTCCTGCCGGCCCGAGTGACCACGGAAGGTCCGCGTCGACGCGAACTCGCCGAGCTTGTGCCCCACCATGTTCTCGGTCACATACACCGGAATGAACTTCATGCCGTTGTGCACGGCGATGGTCAATCCCACCATGTCCGGAATGATCGTCGAACGGCGGGACCACGTCTTGAGAACTCGACGGTCACCACCTTCGACCGCGCTGTCCACCTTCTTCCTGAGGTGGTCGTCGATGAAAAAACCCTTCTTGAGCGAACGCGACATCTTCTACCCCTACAGCCTTATTTCTTCTTCCGGCGACGAACGATCATCGGATCGGTGCGCTTGTTGCGCCGCGTCCGGTAGCCCTTGGTGGGCACTCCCCAGGGCGTGCAGGGATGCCTGCCGCCGGAGCTGCGCCCCTCACCGCCGCCCATCGGGTGATCTACGGGATTCATGACGACGCCACGGTTGTGCGGGCGACGCCCGAGCCAACGCCTGCGACCGGCCTTGCCGAACTTGCGGTTCTCGTGGTCGAGATTGCCGACCTGACCGACCGTAGCCATGCACTTGATGTGGATCTTTCTGGTCTCGCCGGAAGGCATTCGGAGCAGAGCGTAGGCGCCCTCCCGGGCCATGAGCTGGGCGCTGGCTCCGGCGCTTCTCGCGAGCTGGCCGCCCTTACCGACTTTCATCTCGATGTTGTGGACCAGGGTCCCGACCGGGATGTTGCTCAATGGCAGCGCGTTGCCGGGATTGATCGGCGCGTCGGGACCCGACATGAGCTCGGTCCCGGGCTTCACGCCATGGGGCCACAGGATGTATCGCTTTTCTCCATCGGCGTAGTTGAGCAGTGCGATACGGGCCGAACGGTTCGGGTCGTACTCGATCGACGCCACTTTCGCGGGCACCCCGAACTTGTCGCGGCGGAAATCCACCACTCGGTAGCGCTGTTTGTGACCGCCGCCTCGGAAGCGCACCGAGATACGTCCCTTGTTGTTGCGGCCGCCCTTGGTCGGCTTGCCCTCGGTCAGCTTCTTGTTCGGCTTGGAGGTCGTGACCTCGTCAAAGGTCGAGACCGTCGCGAACCGGCTGGCCGGGTTGGTCGGCTTGTATTTTCTCATTGCCATTTGTTAAACGCCCTCGAAGAACTCGATCGATTTCTCGCCCTCGGCCAGCCTCACGTAGGCCTTTTTCCAGTCCGGCTGACGCCCTACGAAGCGACCCTGCCGGCGCACCTTGCCGTGCATGTTGGCGACTCTCACCTCGGCGACCTTGACTTTGAACTGGGCCTCCACCGCCTTCTTGATCTCGATCTTGTTGGCCCGGCGGTCTACCTCGAACGCGACGATGCTCTTGTCGTCCTTCAGACGAGTCGACTTCTCGGTAATCAGCGGCCGGCGAATGACGTCCTGGACCCTCATCGCGAAAGCACCTCCACCAGTCGATCGAGCGCCTTCTGACTGACCACTATCGTCTCCTTGTCGACGACGTCGTAGACCGTGAGGTGCATCGCGTCGACCGCCTTGAGCCGCGGGTTGTTGCGCGCCGCCAAGCCCAAGTTCGTGTTGAAGTAGTCGTCGACCAGAAGCGCCTTGCCCTCGACGCCGAGAGTCTTCAGCTGCTTGGCCAGCTCGGCAGTCTTGTGGGTCTCGAGATCCAGGCTGTCGAGAACGATGATGCCCTCCGAGCGCAGCTTCTCCGAAAGCGCGCTCTTGAGCGCGTTCTTCTTCTCGCGAATCGACAGTTTGAGCTCGAAGCTCCGCGGCCGCGGGCCAAATACAGTGCCGCCACCTCTCCAGATCGGTGACGAAGCTCGTCCCGCTCGGGCCCGCCCGGTGCCCTTCTGGCGCCAGGGTTTCCGATTCGATGCCTTGACCTCGCTGCGCTCCTTGGTCTTCGCCGTCCCCGAGCGATCGGCCGCCCGATTGGCCCTCACCGCGGTGTGGATCAGGTGCTCCTTGTACGGGTAGGCAAAAACCTCGTCGGGCACGTCGACCTTCCGGGTCTTCTTGTTGGCCAGGCTCTTGACTTCGATCTTCATTGCTCAGCCCTTCTTCGCCCGGCGAATCGAGATGTAGCCGTTACGGGGGCCGGGCACGGACCCACGCAGATAAATGAGGTTCTTCTCCTCGTCCACCTTCTCCACCCTCAGGTTCTTGACCGTCACCGGCTTGCCGCCCATCCGTCCCGGCAGCTTGATGCCGGGAAAGACACGAGACGGATCCGAGGCCTGGCCGATCGAGCCCGGAGCCCGATGAAACATCGAGCCGTGAGTGGCGCCACCGCCGCCGAAGCCGTGGCGCTTCATGACGCCCTGAAAGCCCTTACCCTTGGCGGTGCCGATAACGTCGACGTAGTCCTCTTCGGTGAAGATCGACGCCTTCACCTGATCGCCCGCCTTGTACTCTTCCTCGCCTTCGATGCGAAACTCCTCGAGTTTGCGCATGGCCGCGACGCCGGCTTTGCCGAAATGGCCCTGCATCGGCTTCGGCACCGAGCGCGGAGCTTTCTCGTCGACCAGGCCGAGCTGAACGGCCTCGTAGCCATCGTTCTCGGACGTTCGTCGCTGTACTACGAGACACGGGCCCGCCTGCACGACCGTCACCGGAACCACCCGGCCGTCGGTCGCGTAGATCTGTGTCATGCCGAGCTTTCTGCCCAGTAAGCCTTCCATCATGAGAACTCCTGAATCACTTCCCGAAAGCCTTGATTTCGACGTCAACTCCAGCCGGCAGCTCGAGCTTCATCAGCGCATCCACGGTCTGGCTGGTTGGATCAAAGATGTCCAGGAGGCGCTTGTGAGTGCGAATCTCGAACTGCTCGCGAGACTTCTTGTCCACGTGCGGACCTCGGTTGACGGTGTACCGCGAGATGTGGGTCGGCAGCGGAATCGGCCCGACGCAGCGGGCGCCGGTGCGCCTCGCGGTGTCGACGATTTCCGTTGTGGACGCATCCAGAATCCGGTAGTCGAACGCCTTGAGTCGGATTCGAATCTTGTCGTTTGTCATCAACCAGTCCTTTTCATTTGCCGCCGCTCGCCGATGGCGCTCAGACGCCGCCCACGGGTGACGGCGCTACTCAATCTATGATC
>JAAENP010000280.1 GCA_024224155.1 bacterium | reverse complement strand
GATGAACTGGGCGAGGGCGTAGCTGCCCAGGAGGCAGACCGTGATCGACGCCGCGAACAGCCGGATGGCGGGCGAGGGATAGCGCTTCTCGAGGTACTCGATCGGGGTCAGCGAGCCATTCAGCCGCGAGAGCTTACGCATGCGGCGGCCGATGGTCGACAGGTTGACGACGCCACCGCCGATATCGCCGGCCGCGTACCACAGCGCCCAATAGCCCTCGGCGTAGCCCAGGGCGCCGGCGCCCAGGAACATGAAGCCGCTCATCGCCGTGCTCTGCAGCGTCAGTGCGGTCACCAGGGGGCCGATCTTGCGGCCGCCGAGGAGATAGCCCTCGAGGTCATCGCCGGCCCCTCGGCGCATCGCCCAGAAACCGATTCCGAGGACGACCACGAAATAGAGAACGACGAACCCGAGAACGGTGCCGTTCACCGGTCCTCCTGCCGCTCGTCGTCGCGCCAGGCCCGCGTGCGAAGCAGGAAGACGATCGTGTAGACGATCCAGAAGAGCGGAAAGCCCAACAGGAGGAGGGTCGTGCTCCAGGGTAGGTCGAACATGGCGTTTCGCTAGATCTCGGGACCGCCTGATGTTACCCACAATCGTCGACCGACGGCCAACGGCAGGTGCAATTGAAACTGGTACGTCATCTGGCTCCCTCTCCC
Source organism: bacterium (assembly GCA_024224155.1). Taxonomy (NCBI): domain Bacteria; species bacterium. The sequence goes on along the minus strand of JAAENP010000280.1, from coordinate 18 downwards.
CTTGGGGGAGAGGGTTGG
>JAAENP010000279.1 GCA_024224155.1 bacterium | reverse complement strand
GTGACGGCAACGAAGTGCCTCATATCCCATCTCCTCTGGAGTTCGCGCGGACCCTAAGCTGGGAGCGCGCGGCGGGTTGCTCAAACCCGAATTGAACGGCTCAACGTGAACAGGGCAGGTGACGGGGCGCAACACCAGAATGGGTGGGGTGGAGCCATCCTGGTCCCGTTTCTTTGGGTGGGGAGAGCATCGAGAGTCGGGGAGGGCCTCGACGGTCGCACCTGCCTCCCGGTTCTGACCGTCCGGCCGACGGGCGGGAATCCCCAACTCGGAGTCTCGCGGACGGGTAGGCTGGTCTGCCTCGGGGCGCCGGCGGCTCAGAGGGACCGAGCTGACATGGACGATCGCTTGCCGTTTGGCGCCTCGGTCCCTGGGCCGCCGGTGCGTTTTTCGATTGAGAGCAGCCTGCTGCGCGTGTCGGCTCCGCGAGTCTCCCGCACCTCCAAGGGGTGGGGTCGGGAACGGTCAGAAACGACGCTCTTATGTTGAACGTTGTCGATTGAGGACCGAATGCGGCTAACGCTTGCGTTTCCGTCGCAGCCGCCGCTCGACTGCCTTCTGAACCAGCTCCAGGTTCTCGCGCTTTGGGCCGACGACATCCTTGAGGAACCGCTCGATCTCCTGCTGCAGGCCCTTCTCTTGCGCGAGGGCGGCGGTGTAGTAGTTGGTGTTGCCCTCTTTTTCGACCTTCAAGAACCCCTTGCGCACCATGCGGCTGACGAAGGTCAGAATAGTCCGGTAGTCGCGCGTGCGCTTCCTGAGGTCTTCCCTGAGGATCTGGCGCACATTGGCTCGGCCGAGCCGCCAACAGATGCGCATGATCTCCCACTCGGACTGCGAGAGCCGTTCTTCACCGGGCTTCGTCCTGGGGCGCGCCATGAGCTAGCAGGCCATCGTCAGAGCGTTCTCCGAGGGACGCGAGGATCCAATGCAGGATCGTGCGGGACTCTTCGTCTTTCTCTTCATGGGAGGCGATTGCTCGCTCTAGGAGTTCGTGAGCCTCCTCTTGCCGGCCCTGGTCCTTTAACAGGCGAGCTTCCAGTCTAGCAACTCCGGAAGCGATTCGCGCTCTGCCCGTGCCGAGCTCGAGTCGGCTCGCGGCCTTTTCAAACAGAATCTCAGCGGCCTCGGTGTTGTCGAGAGCGCGCAGAGTGTCGGCGTAGTTGGCGGCGGCTTCGGCGATCAGATCGGATACGTACTCGGTGCGGTAGAAGCCGGGGTCGAGACTTCCGGCCACCGCGAGAGCCAACTCGGCGAGCTCGGCCGAGAGCTCGGGATTGGCGCTCCGGCTGGCTCGGGACTCCTCCATGAGTAGGCGGGCGAGCCCCCACTGATGGTAGAGCTCGTCGGTGCGAACGGCCTCGATCCGCTCGTGATGGCTGCCGTGATCGGCGAGGAGGCGATTAAAGAAGTCGTGGCGGGTTAGAAACTCCTGGGCCACAACGGGATCGCAGTGGTCGAGTGCGGCCAGCCATCTGCTGAGCTCTTCGAGCGCCTCGCGGCAGGCGCTGCAGGTGTTTGCTCGCCGGTAGATGTGGTTCTCGAGGCGCTCTCCGCCCTCGTCAAAGTCGAGTGCCAGGATGTCGGCGGTGAGATGCTGATGGTTCTGTACCGTAAGACGTGTGCGACCTTTGCGCCTATCGTTGGGATCGTGGCGGGTTGACTCTCCCGCCGTGGCCAGCGCCCGGTCTCGGAAGTCAGCCTGGTTGAGGAGCGGCAGCACCTCGCCGAGACCGGCCGCGATGCTCTCGAGCCGGGCTTCGAGATCCTGCCGCAGGATGACGAGAGCCGCGATTTCGTGGGAGGCTCTGTCCCCGTCGACTGCCCCCAGCCTCTCGGCGCAGGCATCGCAGAAGGCGACCGTGATCGAGGTATCGCCGCTCGAGAAGGTGATACGTGTGGGCGCCCTTTGGGGCGCCTGAGCCGAGGCGGCGGAACCGTTGCGGGTCCGCTGGAGATGCGCGCAAGAGACGGTGAGCCGGCTCTTTGGACGGCCAGAGTCTTGATCGTCGTTGAAGGCTGGAAGTCCCTTGATGATCATGCGGCTTGCTAGCGGTTTCCGCCGCGGGAGCCCTAGAAGTATAACGCAAATACGGAATCTTGGATTATGTAAATTTGATCTGCCATATGTTTCTACGGTATTCTGCGAGCCGAGCTTCAAGGAGGTGCCCAAATGATAGATTTGCCTTCAGTGGATCATTTCAGTGACTTGCCGCAGAGGCTGAGTGCTCTCCTGGAGCGCAAGGGCATGACCCAAAGGCAGCTCCACGATCGCTCGGGGGTTTCGATTTCCCGGATCAATGAGTACGTAAAAGGGAAAGGCGGACCCCCCACCTTGCCGATCCTCAACCGCCTACTTGACGCGCTCGAGGCTACGCGGGATGAGCTGTTCTCAGAGACGAAGGGGGCGGTAGCCCAGGATTCGGCCCGGATGTCACTCGAAGAACGGATGGCGGGCCTGGAGGAGCAGCATTCCTTCCTCGAGGCCGAGTTTGGACGGTTGAAGTTGGCGATCGAGCACTCGTTGAAGTCGATCGCCCAGAGACCCGGGCGCAAGGATGGCAGCAGAAACGGAAACGCAGCCGGCTGACAGGTACGACGCGGCGTTTGACCGTGCCTGGAATGCCGCCGTGACGAAGAGGCGCGCCACACCGACGCTCTCGAGTGAAAGCGCCATGCGGTTTGCTCGCCACTTTCTCTCGGGAAGGTCGGCGATGGCGCTGCACGAGCCATCCGTACCTCTGGTGGACGCACTCGTTGAATGTGCGAACGAGGCCGTGTCGCGCGATGCCGCCGAGGCGCTGAAGGCCTCGAAGCTTGCCGTTGAGGTGGCAGAGCGGCTGAACGATGCTGAGTACACTACGGGAGGCGCTCGCCTGCGGGCTCTGACTTCTCTCGTCTTCCGCTCGCGCGACATCACAGATTTCGACCTCGGTGAACGGAGCGTGGACCGTGGGCTCGAAGTGCTACGCGAGCTGAGCTACGCGCCGGATGACGAGATCGAGTTTCTGCTCGCCACCGGCCATCTCTATTACGCGATGGGGGCACTCAAAGAGGTGCTCTTTTTCGCCGACGACGCCCTCCGGAATGCACGAGAGGTCAAAGACACAGACCGGATCGCGCGTTCGCTGATGCTGCTTGGGTGCGCCCACGCCGAGGGTGGAAACCACAAGGAGTCGATAGCCGTCCTGTGGGAGGCACGCGATCTTGCCAAGAGCTCCCGGCTCCGGTTTGCGTGCTGCCAGAACCTCTCACTCGACTACTGCGCTCTAGGCCACTACCGGGCCGCTCGGTCGATGCTTGATCAGGCCGAGGCTCTTGCGGACTCTGAACTCGGAACCCAGGACAAGTTGCGCCTCCTGTGGGCTCGGGCTCGAGTTGACGCCCACGCGGGCGAGCTCCCGAGCGTGGTGTCTACCCTTGAAACCGTGGCTGAGGGCTTCATGAATCTCGGTTGGCCACAGAGCTTCGCCGAGTCGGTCCTGGAGATAGCTTGCGTCTTCACGGAACAGGGCCGGTGGCAGGATGCCTTGAAGCTGGCTTCGCAGTGCTCGGAGTGGTTCGGCGAACTCGGCCTTCAACGGGAGTCAGTCGCAGCGGCTGCGATCGCCGGGAGCATTCACGGCTCGGCAGCGGTCGAGCGAGCCCTGGTGGCCTTGTCTGCATCTATCAAGAGGCGAGCGGGGAGGTCGTCCTCCCCGCCCTCGGGCTAGCACTGTGACGGCGGACTTCAATCGACGACGCGAGCGGCGTCTTTGGCCGCCACGTAGCCGATCTGGCTGGAAGAAGGACTGACGAGACCGCTGAAGTCGAAGCCGCTAAAGAAAAACCCCATAAAAATCTGCCACATAAGGCACTCCTGTTCAGTGCCGGCACCTACGGCTCTTCATTGATCCGTGTGTCCGGCTCCTACTGATGAGTTGCCGCTGGGGGTCGATTTCCTGACACGCGCCCTCCTGTGGAGAGCGACCGAGGGCCTTCTCAGGCGGTTTTCCAGGGCGTTCGGGGGCGTCTAGGCGTGCCAAGTCGCCGGCATGTAGCTGGCCGACTCAGAGCCCCTTGGCACGGAAGCCGTTACTGGCTTGCGCGCCTGAGTCTAGCCGTTGGCGTCGTCGTCACGGGCTTCGAGCAGGAAGTGGAGAAGCGGTCTCGAGCGCTCGCTCTCCTCTTCATGGGCCGCGAGGGTTCGCTCCAAGAGCCTGTGCGCCTCTTCGTGCCTGCCGATGCTGTGGAGAAGCCGAGCCTCCAGTCGAGCGACCTCCGAGAGAATCTTCGTCCGACCCGTGCCAATCTCGAGCCGGCCGTTAGCTGAGGCAAACTGCCGCCTCGCGGCCTGGGACCGTTCAAGAAGACGCAGAGCATCGCCGTAGTTGGCCGACGCCTGCGCTTGCGCGTCCGCGACGTGAGCGGGATCGTAGTAGTGGGGCTCGAGATGCTCCGCGGCGATGAGCGAGAGCTCTGCCAGCTCGGCCGAGAGCAGCGGATTTACCTCGCGGCAACTCTTCGACTCCTCGAGCAGTAGCCGGACCAGACCCCACTGGTGAAACAGCGCGTTCGTGTCGGCTGCTCGGAGCCGGACTTCATGGCTCGGGTGATCCGCGAGAAGCTCCTTGAAGAGTCCGTGCCGTGTCACGAACTCCGGTCCCACGAGTGGGTCAGGGTGATCGAGCGCTGTGAGCCAACCTCTCAGCTCGCGGAGTGCGGAACGGCAGCGACTGCAACTGTCAGCGCGTTCCTTCAGGCGCGAGAGGAATCGCTTGTTCTGCCCGTCGAAGTCGAGCGCGAGGGTGAAGGGCGTGTAGTGGGTATGAGACACGGTTGACGGTTTCAGATGGAGCCTCTAGGAAGCGCCGCGGCCTTTCTCGAGCAAGTCCGCGGTTTCGTCAAGCAAGACACCCGGAGGGATCTCCAGGCCCGCGCCCAGGTCGAGGAGCGTTTCCAGGCCGGGGCGGCGCTTGCCGCGCTCGAGCATGCTGATCGTCGTCCGATCGAGTCCGGTTCTCTCGGCGAGGCCCTCCTGCGAGATACCGGCGGCCTCCCGGTGCCGCCTGAGAACGGTCGCGAACGCGAGCGCGGATTGCCGATCGGCCATAAGACCGCTGCATCATGGAAGGGTGCAGACGACTGGTCCACGGACAGTTGTCCGCATAGACGGGTTGAGCGCTAGGCGCAAACGGTGGCAGGCCCGGCGGCACGGCGCTGCGAGAAGAAGGGACCCCGCTGCTACCGGCCTGGCTGATGGCCCAGAAGAATGGCTCGCCTCCAGATAGGACTGAGAGCTCGGTTTGGAGAGCAGGCGCGGGCGATTCGAAACCACGGCAGGTGGGCGGCGGGCCAGGAGCACTCCCTTCAGCGGGCGGGTGTGGACGCGCCTTAAGCACGGTCGGTCTGCTCCCCAGCCTGCATACTCGAAGGGGCGGCGGAACCGAGTCCCGCCGCCCACCTGCCGTGGTTTCTTTTCTACTTCCGATCGCGCCTCCTCTCCAGTTCATGGGTAAACGAAAAGAGCCCGGACCATCTGGCCCGGGCTCGAGTTGTGCGCGGGCCGCGCCTAGGTGCCGAGCGGCTCGACGCGATCTGCGACGACTTCGGTGATGTAGCGGGTCTGGTCGTCCTGGACGAACTTGCGAGTCTGGAGGCGGCCGGCGACGAAGAGCCTTGCGCCCTTGTGGAGCGCCCTGGCTCGCTCGGCCTGGGGGCCGAAAGCGACCACGCGGTGATAGTCCGTGCGCTGCTTGCGCTCGCCCTCGCTGTACCAATAGGTGTTGGTCGCGAGGCTGAGGGCCGCGCGCTTCTGGCCGTCGCCGTTGGTGGCGAACTCGGCGTCCTTGGTGAGGTTTCCGATGAGACGGGTTTCGTTGAGCATGTGTTTGGCTCCTTTCGATTTGTGCCCGGGATTGGGCGGTTGAACTTGTGAGTGCTGGCTTTCATCTGGTGGCTCTTGGTCTTTGTTCGTTCCGTTGGATTGCTGCTTCTTCACCAGGCACGAGAGGCAGCCGGAACGGACAAAGAGCTAGATCTACATCCGAGCGCGCGAGTGCAGGGCGAGCG
>JAAENP010000278.1 GCA_024224155.1 bacterium | reverse complement strand
GGCGGCTCAAGTCTTGACCGTGGTGTGGATGCAGAACCTTTAGAGCTACGACACGACCTTCGTCGCGGTCCGCGGCCTGCCAGACGGTGGCGAAGCCTCCTTGGCCGGCGATTTGACCAAGTTTGAAGCGGCCGTCCGCGAGGAAGTCGCCGGGGTGGAGGAGCGGCCCACGGTGCAGGAAGCGGCGGACGTCGTTGATCTCTCTGGTGACGGCGGTGACATCTTCTCCGACGAGGGCGAGGTCCATTTTGCGGTCGTAGAGCGCTTCGAGCTTCCGGGCTTGGCGTTTGCTCTCAGCATCGCGCGGTGGTGAGAGCAGGTGTGGTGCGGCCTGGTGCTCCCGGACCTTGTCCGCCGCCGCTTCGATCAGCTCTCGGATATGGCACTTCTGGGCCGGATCCGCGAGGCAGGCTTCTTCCTTGAGCAGGAATTCCAACCTCTCCTGCCATTCTGTGGCGGCGGCACTCGGCGTCTTTCCGGCCATGGCCAGGTGATTCTACAGGAGTGTTGGTGTCCTTGCGGCAAGCGTGCGCAAGGCCGAAATTTTTGACGCTCGCGGCCTTGGCGGACGCATCTACGCGCCGCCATCGACGGAGAGGTCGGCGAGACCGCCGGGCTGGAGCACGAGCGGCGCCCGGCGTCCGGATCGACCCTGGTTCGTTGGTGGGGCAGGTTTAGAGCGGCGGACAGGCTCGGTCGTCAGGACCGAGCGGTCGCGGCGTCGGCGACTGTAGCGGCAATCTGGTAGTTCCAGGGCATCCACTCGCGAGGGCTGCGCCGCAGCTCTTCGGGGTGCTTCAGGAGCTCGGTGAGATAGTCGAACGGATTGACTCCTGAAAGCTCCGCGGTGTAGATCAGGCTCATGAAAATGTCGCCGACGCGAGCGCCGTTCTCGGTCTTGTAAAACAGCGCGTTCTTGCGATGGAGGATGGCCTTCTTCAGCGCTCGTTCGCAGATGTTGTTGTCCAGCGGCGCACCGGGTTTACGCAGAAAGAGGGTGAGTTTGTCCCACCGGTTCAGCATGTAGGACAACGCTCCTCCAAGGGCGGAATTCGGCTCGACCTTCTTCTGGTCCAGCTGCTCGTTCATCCAGGACTTGAGTGCCTCCATGATTTCGGCCGAGTGATCTTGATGGAAGCGCAGCCGCCTGTCGGGCGGCATCTCCTCCTTGCGGGCGATGGCATCGTGCCGGTAGACCTGACGCAAGGACTCGAGCACGTAACGGCATTCTTCAGGAAAGCGATCCACCACTTCCACGAACTTCCGGCGAGCGTGAGACATGCAATTGGCCAGGATCGTCGCGAAGTCCTTCGGTACATTGCGTGAAAGCCCGTCGCACATCTGGATCGGTACCTCGAGCTCCGACGCCCGGTGCTGGAGCACATCCTTCAGGTTTTCCCCGGCGTGCTGGCGCCCGGTGAGGAACACAGCGATTTTGTGTTCGGCGCAGGTCGCCACGATGGCAGTGGTGAAGATCCCAGTACGCTCCTTCGAGTTCTCCTGCTCGATGCGCTGGTTCTCTTTGAGCAGCTGAAGGATTTTTGTCGAGGTATCGTCGTTGTAGAGGACATCCCCCTGTGCCGCCAGTCGGATCAGTTCGTCCGAGCCGACAGCGAGGATCCCGACAGCATCTCTGACGATGCCCCACTGGGTCGAGGCTGGAAGAGGAATCCCGAGATTTCCTTCCAGCCTTTCCAGTCGGTTGAAGGGCAGCCCGCTGCCGTACTTCAAGAGTCCAATCATGCTCGCCGAGGTCGCGTCGTACT
>JAAENP010000277.1 GCA_024224155.1 bacterium | reverse complement strand
TCGTTACCTTGCGCCTCGTTGAGCACCGCACTCGTCTTCTCGGTCTTCTTCGTGTTGCTCGCCGGGTCTTTGCGTAAGCGCGCGAGGGTCGCGTTCTTCTTTTCCAGCTCGGCCATCATCCAAAAGCAGGTCTCGACGGTGGCTTTGAGTTTCTCGTACTCCTTCGTATCGAGGGCGGACTTGGTACGCTCGACGATCGCCCCCACTTCGGCCGCCTCCAACTCGATCACCTCGGGTTTGCGTCGTCTCATGGTGCCGCAAGCAGCTCGCGGAAATCTTTGCGCAGCGGATAGCCCAACACTTCCTTCTTCGGCTGGGTTACCTTCTTCGTCCGCGCGTTATGGCCGATGCCTGTGGTCTGACCTAGGGCGATCCAGTTGGCTGCGAGGTAGCATGTGCCGCGGAAACGGGCTGGATCCACGAAGGTCTCGAGGTAATAGATCGGGTGGCTGTAGAGGCGCTCCCAGTCCTGCGACAGCACCCGCGCCATTCGCCCCAGAAGATGCGACGCCAGATGCGCCACCTCCACCCAGGGGAGGATCAGGAACCGGGTGTTGTAAGCCAGATAGCGAACGTTGCGACGCCGCGCCTCGCCCGACCAACCGATGAAACGGTCGCGCGGGCCCAGATGGCGCGGTGCCGAGCCCCACGCCATACACGCCACCGGTCGCTCCGAGGCCAGGATCAAGTACTTCAGGTGCTCGCCCACCGGCCGCGTGTAGCCGAGGTAGTGGTACTCCTCGATCAGGCCATCGTAGAACGCCTCCCCCCGCGTGCGCCGGACCTGGAGGATCTCGAGTGGCCGAATCTCTTTCAGACTCCTGCACAGCGGCGTGCGGTCGATCAAGGCTCTCTGAGGCGTGGGCCGAACGACCACGTTGTTGCGGGGAACAAAGCGCACGGGGGGTAGCTCGATGAGCCGGGCGCGATGCAACTTGAGCATCAGGCCGCGGCAGACCATGTCCCGCAACTCGCCGTTGGCTTGTCTCCAGTCCCAAGCCTCGCAGAGAAGTGCCGACAGCCGACGGCGGCTCGCGCCAGGGTGGCGGGCAATGAGCTCATTGATGAAAGTGATGTCGCCGTGCGTGACCTCGCGACCGCGGTAACTCAGCTTCACTTCCATGGTCAAGGAAGCGTACCGGACGGATTTCTGGAACGCAACCCCCTGGAAGAAGAATCTTCTCTTCACTGGCTGGCGACACGCAGGCGACGCCACGCAGGCGCGGCCCGCGCCGCTGAGTAATCGCCTGCCGAAAGCAACACTTGGAGCTCATGGGCTTCCAGTGACCGTTGCGTCTTTCCTCCCGGCCAGAACCGGAACCGGCCGCTGGATAGCCGCTTGTAGCAGAGCCAGAATCCCTGGCCGTCGTAGACCAGGATCTTCACCGCCGTCGCCTTGCGGTTGCGGAAGACAAAGATCCAGCCGGAGAACGGGTCGCTGTCGAGCTCGTCGCGAGCCAGCCGGGCCAAGCCATCAATACCCTTCCGGAAGTCCGCGGGCTCGATCGCGACCCGGATGCGCATCTGCGGCGCAAGCTGGATCATCGCGCCAAACTCCACAACGCACGGGCCACGGTCTCCAACTCTGCCAGCGCCGAGCCCTGGAGCTCGACGCGCAGGCGGGCCCCCTGGCCGTCCTCGAACTCGAGGATGCACTCCGGCCTCCCCGAGGGGGCGCCCAACGGAATCTCGAGGAACTTGATCTCGCTGAGGGGCTCGACGGCCGAGCGCTCTTCGGGGCCCGACGCGACGCGTTTCTTGAGTGCGTAGTAGTCAAGTCGCAGGGCCTGGGCCGTCTTCGAAACGCCGTGCTCGCGACCGGCCGAGGCCGCGGCACGCCACAACACCTCAGGGATGCGGGTGCCTCGCTTCCGACTCTGCCGCCAGCGCTCGAACTGGCCGCGAACGTCACTCAGAAGGTCGGGGCGAGGGCGGCGGGATCCTTGCTTCATCGGCTGTCCTCCGTCGGTGGATGGTTAGACCACCAACGGTAGCCGCCACTTCACGATCCGTCACGCACGCTTGCTGAAAGGACACGAGCGAGCTGCTATGTCCGCTGCATTGGTCTTGGTACGCGACGACCTAGCCTTACAACTCGGGCGTGTCAATCGACCGCTTAGAACCTTTCGCGCGACCCGGGTCAAGATCGCCCGGAGCTACCTCGACGACCTCGGTGAGGGGCGCCCATTCAGAGGTGGGATGGGCCTCAGCGAGGCGCTCCTTAGGCTCTACGACGAGAGCAAGGATGATCCAGAAACCAACAGATTATGCCTCGATGCTTGGGACGCACTGCTTGAGAGCGGAGCGTATATCGCCGAGGGAGCTCTTTCACGCTTTGATTGAGACTGACCCAAAAGGACGGCTTCGCGGCGGGCGGACGAAGCCTTCGAGCGGCGTAGCCATCGTACGGTAGGCCGGCGGAGCCCGCGGTTCCCCGCCC
>JAAENP010000276.1 GCA_024224155.1 bacterium | reverse complement strand
GTGACGGCCGATGAGGCCGCCGCTACCGTTGGTGGTCTAACCATCCACCGACGGAGGACAGCCGATGAAGCAAGGATCCCGCCGCCCTTCCCGCGACATTCTGAGTGGCGTTCAGAGCCAGTTCGAGCGCTGGCGCCAGAGTCGGAAACGAGGTACCCGTATCCCCGAGGCGCTGTGGCGAGCGGCGGCCGAGGCCGCTGGAGAGCACGGTGTGTCAAGGACGGCCCAGGCACTGGGCCTGGACTACTACGGGCTGAAGAAGCGCCTGGAGTCGACCGCAGAGCTCTGGGAGTCGGAGCCCGCTGCCGGGCCCGGCAGAGAGTTCCTGGAGATCCCGCTGTTCGCGTCGGCGCCGGATTGCGTCCTCGAGATGGAGGACGCACAGGGGGCTCGTCTGCGGGTCGAATTGAGAGGTTCGGCCGCGGCGCACTGCCAGACGCTGGCTCAGGCTTTGTGGAGCGTGGCGCGATGATTCAGGTGGCGCCGCAGATGCGGGTGCTGGTGGCCGTCGAGCCAGCGGACTTCCGCAAGGGCATCGATGGCCTGGCGAAGCTGGCTCGCGAGGAGCTGGCTCACGATCCGTTCTCCGGCTGCCTGTTCGTGTTCCGCAACCGCAAGGCCACGGCGGTGAAGATTCTGGTCTACGACGGCCAGGGTTTCTGGCTCTGCTACAAGCGCCTGTCCACGGGACGTTTCCGTTTCTGGCCAGCCGGGAAGAAGCTGCGGGCACTGGAAGCCCACGAGCTGCAGGTGTTGCTCTCGGCCGGCGATTTCGAGGCGGCGGCTGCTGCGCCGCCGTGGCGCCGGCTCCATACCGGCCTTTGAGGGCGAAATTACTGCCCTGAAGGGGGGTTGCGTTCCAGATTTTCGTCCTGTACGCTGCCTTCACCATGGAAGTGAAGCTGAAGTACAGAGGGCGCGAGGTCACGGACGAGGACATCACGTTCATCCAGAAGCTGATCGCCCAGCACCCTGGCGCGAGCCGCCGAGCGCTGTCGAAGCTGCTGTGCGAGGCCTGGAAGTGGCGACAAGCCAACGGTCAGCTGCGGGACATGGTCTGTCGCGGCCTGATGCTCCAGCTGCACCGCGCCGGTCACATCGAGCTACCGCCCGTGCGCTTCGTTCCCCGCAACAACGTCATCGCCCGGCGCAAGCCTGAGAGAGTCCTGGTCGATCGTACGCCGTTGCGTAGGAGTCTGAAGGAGCTTCGGCCGCTGGAGATCCTCCAGGTCCGGCGCACGAGAGAAGAGGCGTTCTATGATGGCCTGATCGAGGAGTATCACTACCTCGGCTATACACGGCCGGTGGGTGAGCACCTGAAGTACCTGATCGTGACGTCGAATCGACCGGTTGCCTGCATGGCGTGGAGCTCTGCGCCGCGCCATCTGGGACCCCGCGACCGTTTCATCGGCTGGTCGGCACAGGCTCGGCGCCGTAACGTTCGCTATCTGGCCTACAACACCCGCTTCCTGATCCTTCCATGGGTCGAGGTGCCCCATCTGGCGTCGAATCTGCTGGGTCGCATGGCGCGGGTGCTTTCGGCGGACTGGGAGCAGGTCTACAGCCACCCGATCTATTACCTCGAAACCTTCGTGGATCCGAGGCGTTTTCGCGGCACGTGCTACCTGGCGGCCAACTGGGTCGCCCTGGGTCAGACCACAGGCATCGGCCATAACTCGCCAACGAATAAGGTGACCCAACCGAAGAAAGAAGTGTTGGGCTACCCGCTGCGGAAAGATTTTCGGCAGCTGCTTGAGGCGGTTCCATGAGCCGACGCAAGTCCGAGCGGATCGTGTTGGGCGCCGCCGAGCTGATGGCGATCGTCGAACGTACCAAGACGTCTGCGCTCACGGTGGAGGAATACGAGAAACTGAAAGCGAGCGTCGAGACCCTGGTTTGGGTGGAGGCCGAGCTGGAAAAGAAGAACGCCTCGCTCAAGCGAATTCGCAAGGCCCTATCCATTAACATGAAGAAGACCGAGAAGACGAGCGAGGTGCTCAAAAGGGCGGGTGCCACGGAGTCGCCGCAAGGCAACGACGAAGAGAGGAGCGGTGAGAAGCCGGAGAAGAAGAAAAAGAAGCCGAAGGGACACGGTCGTAACGGCGCTGACGCCTATGAGGGCGCAGGGAAGATCCAGGTGCCTCATGAATCGCTCAAGCCTGGCGACCCGTGCCCGGAGTGCGAGACCACCACCGCCAAGGTCTACCCCCTGATCAATCCAGTCAAGCTGGTGCGCGTCAGAGGCCAGACACCTATTCAAGCGGAGGTTTACGAGCTCGAAAGACTACGCTGCAATCTTTGCGGTAAGGTGTTCCGGGCCAAGGCTCCGGAGGAGGTCGGGGAGAAGAAGTACGACGAGACGGCGGCGAGTATGATCGGGCTCTTGAAGTACGGCAGCGGGCTCCCCTTCAACCGACTCGAGAGACTGGTGAAGAACTTCAAGATTCCTTTTCCAACCTCGACTCAGTGGGACATCGTCAGAAAGGCTGCCATCATCCTCGCGATGGTCTACGAAGAGTTCATCCGGCAGGCAGCGCAGTGGGATATCTTCTACAACGACGATACCTCGATGAAGATCCTTCAGCTGCTCAAAGAGAACCAACAGATCGAACAGGCAGGATCGAAAGAGCGTACGGGGATCTTCACCTCGGCTATCGTCGCGTGCTGCGACGACCACAAGATCGTAGTGTTCTTCACCGGACGTCAGCACGCCGGGGAAAACCTCGGGGACGTGCTCCGGCACAGGGCGAAGGAGCTCGAGAGACCGATGCATATGTGCGATGGGTTGTCACGCAATGTGCCAAAGGATTTCGCGGACCTCCTCATCAAAGCCAACTGCATGGCTCATGGTCGCAGGAAGTTCGTGGAGGTGGCCGACAGCTTCCCTCAAGAATGCCTACACGTGCTCGAGTCCTTGTGCCGCGTCTACCGCAACGATGCCACCGCACGCAAAGAGGAGATGTCGCCTGAGGAGCGGCTTCGTTTCCATCAAGATCACTCCGCCAAAGTCATGACGGATCTGAAGAGCTGGATGAATGAGCAGCTGGAGGAAAGGAACGTCGAACCGAACTCGTCGTTGGGGGGCGCCTTCTCCTACATGCTCAAGCGATCGGACAAACTGACGTTATTTTTGCGCAAGCCTGGCGCACCGTTGGACAACAATATCTGCGAACGAGCGCTGAAGAGAGCCGTCCTCCACC
>JAAENP010000275.1 GCA_024224155.1 bacterium | reverse complement strand
GGGTTGGCGAAGGCGGCGGTGGCGTCGTCGGCGAGGGCAACAAAGGCTCCGCCGAACCCCATGCTGCGTGCGCCGGGGTTCGAGAAGCTGAACTCCACGTTGGCGAGGGCTTCCTCCTGGGCCGCAAGCTGTGGCGCAGCGGCCAGCAGGGTCGTAAGACAAAGCGGGATGTAACGTGAGCGCGGCACAACGGATCCCGAGTCGATCGGAGACTCGACACCAGTCTGACCTTAGGCACGAGAGCACACACCTCCAACACCCCGCCGGGTAGCGTGGGCGCGCCATCCCGCGAGGTAGCTCGGTCACCTGGTGATTCAAGCCCTTCGACCCAGGTGTAGACTCGATCGGTCGGGGTGTCCCGATGGCCGGTATCCGCAAGACTAGGAATCTGAAGAGCTTTTGGGGGGGAGCGGCGCTCGTCGCGGCCACAGGGCTCCTGTGCCTGGCCTGTTTCGAGCCGCGCCGAGAGACCTCGACCGCAACTGCAGCGCCAGGGCCACAGCCGTCGGGCCAACTCATCGAGCGCGTGGAGAACGGCCTCATTCCAATGACCGAGGCAGCCGAACCTCAGTGGGACGAAAGGGCGACGCTAGCGGACCGGATGCGCCACTATGCCGTGCCCGGCGTCGGCGTCGCCGCGATCGACAACTTCGCGATCGACTGGAGCCGGGGATACGGGACGCTTCGAGCCGGTGGCGATGAGTCGGTCACTCCGGAGACGCTCTTTCACGCGGGCTCGATCGCCAAGTGCCTGTCGGCGGCGGCTACGCTGACATTAGTTGAAGACGGCCGGCTGGGGCTCGACCGGGACATTGCCGAGGACCTGCGTTCGTGGCAAATTCCGGAGAGCGACTTCACGCGGGAAGAGAAAGTCACCCTTCGCCGGCTGCTCAGCCATACGGGAGGCCTCGAGGACGGCTTCACCAACCGTTCTTCCGGCGATCCGGTACCGGACTACTTCACTGCGGAAGGCAGCGCTTCCTCCGTTTCTTTGGTCGAGCTCCTGGAGCCCCTGGGCCTGCCCTCGAGCACCTACGAACAGCCCATACCGTCCGCACAGCGCCCGCGAGCCGCCGTCGAGCACGACCTTTCCGGACGACCGATCGGCGGCGACCGGCTTCACATTCCCTTCCGGGCCGCCGGCGGCCTGTGGACGACCCTGTCCGATCTGGCTGCGTTCGTGATCGAAATCCTCCAGGCCCATCGTGGAGAGTCCGAGAGAATCCTCTCGCAGTCCATAACCGAGGAAATGTTGAAGAGGCAGATCGAGATCGAGAACAACCCGGTAGCCGAAGCGGCCGGCATAGGGTTCCAGCTCGGGGGAGCGGGCGGAGACTTCTACCTGGTGCACACCGGCGGCACCTGGGGATCGACCGCCATCCTGTGGGCCTACCCCGAGCGCGGCAGGGAGCCGTCATCATGACGAACTCGGCCAGCGGCAGCCTGCTGCGTTTCGAGATCCTGCTGGCGATTGCCAGAGAGTACGGATGGCCGATCGAGCCGTAGGCGAGAACACGAATCCCCCGAGCTGCGGGTTTTCACCGCCGATCGCGCGTAGTAGGTAGAGGGAGTGGAGTACATAGCTCCCGAGGAGGCAGCGATGAAGCATCGCATGGTGTCGAGCGGACGGATCGCGATTCTGGCCCTGGTTGCGCTGCTGCTAGGTACGGGAGCTGCGCTCGGCCAGTGGCCGACGTTCACGGTAAGAGAGCCGTACGACTGGGAGGTCTCGGCTCCGGAGGAGCAGGGGGTCGATCCAGCGATTGTGACTGCGGCTCTCGAGGCGGGCGAAGCGCTTCCGTATCTGAATGCGCTGCTGGTCGTCAGGAACGGAGTTCTGATCGGAGAGCGGTACTACGGCGACACCCGAGCCACCGATGCCAATACGGTTCTGTCGGTGTCGAAGAGCTTTCTTTCCGCCCTGGTCGGGATCGCGATACGTGACGGGTATCTGACGCTCGATCAACCGATCATGGATTCGTTTCCGGAGTACGTGACGGCGAACATGGATCCGAGGAAACTCGAGATCACGATCCGGCACCTGCTGACCATGACCTCAGGTCTCCCCTACGACGACCACGACGAGCACTGGAGTCGATGGATGCCGAGCTCGGATTGGGTCGGCTTCTGCATCGGACTGCCGCTGGACGACAACCCCGGAGAGGCCTGGCACTACTCGACCTGCTCGACGCACATCATGTCGGCTCTGCTCACCCGGGCCGTCGGCATGAGCACCTTGGAGTTCGCGCATGAGCATCTGTTCCAGCCGCTGGGCATCGTGATCGGGGGCTGGCGGCTGGATCCCCAGGGCTACTACCGCGGCGGATGGGATATGTATTTCACCCCTCGCGACCTGGCCCGGTTCGGGCACCTGTATCGGAAGAAGGGCAAGCTCGAAGGTCGGAGGATGATCCCCCGCAAGTGGGTGAGGAAAACGACTCGGACCAACGTTCGAGGCGGGAGCTGGGGGCCCATGGATCGATGGGGCTACGGCCACTGGTGGTGGACGGGTCGGGGCGCCGACATCCATAAGATGTACTTCGCCCTCGGCTACGGCGGCCAGTTCGTCATCAATATTCCGAAGATGAAGATGACGATTGTGGCCACGGCCAACGCCAACTACGGCTGGGAGCCGGCGGGGCAGCACGTGAACGCGATTCTCGACCTCATCGGCGAGTATCTGCTCGAGCCGCTCGAGGACAGCGGTATTCGATAGCGGCGGTGACCGCGGTGTTCAACGGGCGGACCCGGCTCACTGCTGCGACTTGGGAAACCTGCTCAGGAACAGCAGCACGCGAGTCTGGTAGTGGTATGAATTGACCCCGGAACCGTTGTAGCGGCGCATCGCATAGGGCCAGTCACAGCCGATCTTCTCCCGCTTGGGCACGTCGGCGTAGGACGACTTTCTGTAGTACTGCGTGGGTGCGTACCGGTGCTGGGTTCCGGCGTGCAGTCGAGTCGCTCCCTCGGTGATGGCGCGGCTGCCGGCGTCCGCGAGGCACTGAACGCAGTCACGAAAACAGCGCGGGTCATCGGGCTCGAACTTACAGAGCCGCAGCGCGCCGGAGCCGATCTCGACCTGGCGGTCGTCGGCTCGGGTACCGCTGGTAGGGCCGTTGACGAAGTGATCGAACTTCTCGCCCAGCTCGGCAAAGGCCTTGCTGAGATTCTTGCCGACGTCGAGCATGAAGTCCGCGACCTCTGTCGTGGTGGCTGGATGATGGAAGAGGGTGTACTGTCCGGCACCGTAGCCGCGTGAGGTAATCATGTGCTTCTCGCTGGCGTTGGTGTCCAGGCCGATCGTGATGTAGGTGTCTCGATCGTCGCCGCGCGGCTCGTTGAAGTGCTTGAGTCCGCTTTCCTGTTTGAGGATCGCCGCGATGAAAGGCACCGGCGCCTCGTCGGACTCGAGTGCGACGATGTCTTCGGCGAGTTGCCGATTCTCCGCCTTCGGATCCTCGGCTTTCGGCAGGTCGGGATACTCGGGATCGTCCAGCATGTCGGAGATGCAGTTGGCCAGGCCGCGATCACAGGCGCCGCTGACGTCGACCACGCGGCCCTGGTTGTAGTCCATGACATCGACCGGCGCGCCGCTTGCCCGGTCCATTGCGGTCAAGAGGTCGTGCTGGAGCGCCTTGACCGCCCTCTGGGTGCCCGGCCCGAACTGGCCGTCGAGTCCCGAGCGCAGGTAGCCCAGGCGACGGAGGTCGCGTTGGAGATCACGGACTTGTTCGAGGGTGGCGTCGGTTCCGCCGCGTTCCAGAACCAGTCCGGGTTGACGGTAGCTCAGTCTCGGCATGTCGGGCTCCTTGGTGCCGCACCAAGAAAGATTTGATGCAAAAAGGCTAGCACAGGGTCGTTTCGCACTCGGCCCTATGGCAGAGTGACCCGAGGCGATTCGCGCACATCCTCGACGCAGGGCCAGGAGGCGGCGTGCCCGTGCGCGGCCGCCTTGTCCTCGGCGTCATCGATCAGCAGCAAGACGTACCGGGCCAGGCGTGCCTCGTCTTCGGAAAGGTCCGAGCGCTTGCTGCGCGCAAGCTCGGGAACCATGGCGCGAAGCTCGTAGTCGAACGCCAGCGGTGGCACGAACGAGCTCCCGTCCGGAAGAGTCAGGCTTCCTCCCTCTTCGTTCAGCCGGCAGTCCGAGGCCAGGAACAGGATCAGGTGGCTCTCGCTCGGGTCGGTGGCGCCGTCGCCCACGGACCGGTCGGTTCTCGCCCCGCAGCCGCCAAGCGAGACCGCCAGGAGAAGTGCCGTCAAGCCGGCGCGGAAGATGACGCCCCTCCAGCTCACGGCAGCGCGATCTGGGGCGGACGATGCACTTCTTCGACGCAGCTCCAATCTGTAATCGCCTCGAGGAGCTCGTCGAGGTCGGCGTCAGCGCCGGGGAAGAGGTGGAGGTAGCGAGCCAAGGTGAGCTCCCACTCCGAAAGGTCGTCCGGGGATTTCCCCGCCAGGTCCGGGATCATGGGCTCGATCCTGGTCTCGGCCGGCAGCTCCGGCGCCGGCTCGAAGACCTCCTCGTCGTCATCGCTCTCGCCGGGGCGTCGAAACACGCCCGACTCCGGATCGTGGCGCCAACCGGGTTTGAGCTGAACGACCAGGAAGGGCTCGATCTCGAGCGGAGTCTGCGGCGCGTCGTCCGACCACATCACGGGATGATCTTAGCCCGACTAGATGCCGGCGAAGGCCCGCTCCAAATCCGGCTGCGGCCCGATGTGCTGCGTCAGCGGCACTCCGGGTCCTGCGGTTTGGGGCGTTCCGGTCGAGACCAGGAGCTGGCGCACTTCGGCCGGCGACAGCGGCGCGGCGTTCTTGGCGCGCGCTCGACCCTGGATGCAGGCCACCGCACCGGTAACGATCGGGGACGCACTCGAGGTCCCGGAGAACCGGAGCGTGTACCAGCGGTTCTCGGCCCCGCCCTGGGCATCGCCGTAGCCGAGCGTGGTGACGTGCCAGCCCCATGCCTGCACGTTGACGATCCTGCCGTAGTTCGAAAACCAGATGCGCGAGCGCGGATTGCCGGTCCTCTTGTGGCGGAACGACGTCCCGCGGGTGTCGAAGTCGTAGTAGTTCGTCGGGGGAATGCCCGCTCCGACCACGATCGCACCCGAGTCCTTCTGCAGACCGGAGCCGGCGTAGGCGGAGCGGCCGAAATCCTCACCGCCGTTGCCGGCGGCCTCGACCACCGTGATCCCCTTGGCCGTTACCGCGCGGATGGCGGAGAAGATGTCGTCCCAGTACTGCATGGCGACGTAGGGACCACGGGGTCCGGGCGCGTGCAGCTCGATCAGGATGACGTCGCCGGCGCGTAGCCGGCTCGCGGCGTTCATGATCGCCGCCGCGGCATTGAACACGCCGCCGACCATGGCCGACTGGACCGCTCCCCTGGCGCGATGGCTGATACCGACGCAGCCGATCTTGCTCGGTTTGCTGATCATCTCTCCGAGAACCGCGGTGCCGTGATTGCGCCAGCCGAGATCGTTGATTGGAGTGCCGCCGAAGAGCGGGATGTTCGTTGCGAGATCCTCGTGTTTCAGGTTCCAATTGCCCTCGATGTCGCAGATCCGAACGCCGCGGCCCCGGCCGCCCTTCAGGCCCCAGACCCCCATGGCGCCAATGCCGTTGGGGGCTGAATGAAGGTAACCCTGTGAGGGCTCGAAGTTGCGACTGCCGGGGTCGCCGTTGGCCGGCAGCACCGCGGGCACCGGGCGGGGTGCGGCGACCGCCTTCCAGACCGACTTTCTTCGGTTGAGCCGCTGCACCAGATCCTCGAGGTCCTTGCGCCGGCGTGGAATCAAACGGGCAAAGCCGGCGTGTGCGAAACCGGCGGTTACCGAGGCCTTGAGCGAGGCGGGCGCCGCGCTGACTCGCTTCCTGATGGCCCTTGCCCCGAGCCCGAACAGAGAAGAGCAGTCCTTGACGTTGAATGCCTCGAGGACGCCGTTGAGCGAGCGAGCCTGCTGCTCCGACTCGGCGGTCCCGGTGAAGCCGCTTTCCGAAACCGCGATCCGGCTGGTGTGGAGGAGCTCGACGATCACGTAGTCAGGGGCCGCGGAAGCCGGCGGAGCTTTGATTCCGGGCTGCAGATATCCGGTCTTCTTGCTTGTCGCCATAGCCAATCTCCTTTGATTGATTGTGAGGCTCAGAACCTGCTGGTGATCGTTTTCACCTGCCAGCTGTGGTCCTTCTCGTTCATCACCGCGCAGAGGATCTTCTCGCCGTCGGTGCGCACGTTGACCAGCCCGTAGACCACGCCGGCGACCAGGAGGCTGCTGCCGAGCCTACGCTCTCGCGTTCGGGGTGCGCGGTCGCCCGACTTCTTCTCCTTGTACTCGACCCGGGCGCTTCCGAGCGGGGCCGTGCTGCCGTCGGCCAGAGTCAGCTTGCTGGGCTTGCCGAAGCTCACACTCCGCGCCAGCTCGGTGCTGTAGATCAGCGGTGAGGCAAGCTTGTCGTCCTGAATCTCCATGTAGCCGGTGGTGGCGCTGGCCGCGACCACGCTCGGCCGGGGGTGGTCGTGCCCCTCGTTGTCGCCGGAGGAGATGATGGTCACCGCCGGCTCCATGGCCGCCAGAAACTCGTAGGAGATGTCGGCGCTGCCGTGGTGGCAGGCCTTGCCGACGTCGCACTGGAACTCGAGACGCTCGCCGTTGTAGTCCTGGAGCAGTCGTTGTTGCGCCGCGGCGTTGAGGTCTCCGGTCATCAGGATGCGGCTGCGACCGTAGTCGAATCTGAGCAGCAGGCTGTTGCCGTTCGTGTTCTGGCTGTTGCTGCCCAGGTTGCGCAGCGCGGGCTTGCCCCCGATCGTGAACTCGACCGGCGCCAGGATCCGGATCGCGACGTCGCCGTGCCGGACGCCCGGCACCGGGTCGCTAGCCGGCTCGAAGCCCGGGACGTGGCCGTCGGCATGGCTGAGGCGCTGGATGCGCGTCGAATGACTGCCATCGAGCGCCTTGCACTCGGTGACGCGCTCGATGTACTTGGCCCACTCGCCCTGAAGTCGTGGGTTGGAGCTCGACTGGAGCGAGCGCACCGCATCGGCCCGGTCGTCGAGCAGGCGCGTGAGCATGGGGCCTTCGTTGGTCGAGACCTTGGTTCCGAGAAACCGGCTCTGCTGCGGACTG
>JAAENP010000274.1 GCA_024224155.1 bacterium | reverse complement strand
GAGCCGGCGGACTCTCTGGCGGACTCCGCCTCCAAACGGGCCAGGGTTCGACCCGCGCCCGGGCAGGAGGCGGACGACGCCGCCGCCGCCGAGGCCGCCTCGACCGAGTCCGCTCTCCCGTGGCGGGGCCGCGCTGCCTTGGTGAAGGAGCTCGCCACACTCGAAGAGGACGACAAGGTGGACAGCGACCTCATGCTCAAGGTCTGCTCCGCCACGAGCTCGGCGATCGAAGCGGACAGGTGGAGCTCCCGGGACACGATGTGTCCCTACACGGTGAAGTTCTGGTTCCGGCAGTACGTGCACCACGTCGAGGACTTGCACGAGGCCTTCGTCGGGGACGACGTCGGGGCTTTCGTCGAGCACTTGCCCCGGGAGATCCGCCAGTACCCCGCCTTCGTGCTGACGCGCTTGCTGCGCGCGACGTGGGCGGACATGAGGAAGATGGCGTCCTGCTTGGGGGACCTGGTGAAGATCGCGCCGGCTCTGCTGCCGCCCATCGGTCACGCGCTCGTGAAAGCCGCGGTCGCGGACATTTCGGCGGCCGAGTGCTACGCCTACAACGACCTTCCGCTGCAGCTGAAGAATAAATTCTTCTTGAGTCCCCTCTACAAGGACTTCCTCGCAGAGCGAAGCCGGACCTTCATCGCGCAGGCAAGAACCTCGGAGTCTCTGAGTGCGGGGCAAAGGCTCGAGATTGTCGCGAGGGAGCTGGAAACCGCGGAGGGCGACTTGAAGTCCGGGCTGGAGGTTGCCTGGACGTTGCTGCGCGAGCCGCCCCTCGCGACGTTCCAGGATCGGGTGGACTTCGTCCTCGCGTGCCCCGACGCGGAAAGCGTGCTCCAGCAGTGGCCCTGCCTGCACAACCCCTGGCTCCTCCTCGTGCAGCTGCACACGCAAGACGGCAGCAGCTGCACGCTACCCGGCGGCCGCGGGGTGTCGAGCCAGGTTCTCGCGTTGCTGGACAAACTCCTTGTCGCGGGGGTGACACTGCCGCAGGATTGCAAACTCCGCGGCTGCTTGGAGGAGCTCGACGCCGTGGCGAAGGACCCCGACCTCACTCCGAAGGAGCACTGGACGGCCGTGGTCCAGGAGTTCGTCTGCGAGCGACTCTTCGTTCCGCCGCCTGCGACTCGATCGGCACTGGATTGGGCGGACTTGACGCAGCCGACGAAGGTGGCAGGCCTGCAGCTGTGGACGCGATTGAAGGCGGGCCTTCGCAACCACACGGTCTCGAATCTGCTTTACGTCCTGAAAAAAGAGGCGGAGTCGTTCGAGCACTCTCTCCAGTCTCCGGACCCGAAAAGGAAGGCAGAGAAAGATGACAACAAAGAGCGGAGGAAGAAGGCCGCCAAAGGCGAGGATATCCCCGCCGCCAAAGTCGAGGAGATCCCCGGTGGCTCTGAAGTTGAAGGGGAGGAGGACCCGCAGGGAGCGGATGTCGGCGGCGGCGGGGATGCCGGCGGCGGCGGGGATGGCGGCGGCGGGGATCCCGCCACCGCCGATCTTCCCGTGAAGTCTGGCGACTTTTGCACAATGCACATCAGGGGGAAAGAGGTCGGCCGGTGCGT
>JAAENP010000273.1 GCA_024224155.1 bacterium | reverse complement strand
GAAAAACGTAGCCCTGGTTGTTGAGCGTTACTGATTCTCGTTGTTTGGCTCCGAT
Organism: bacterium; assembly: GCA_024224155.1. NCBI lineage: Bacteria > bacterium. The sequence continues at coordinate 22,576 of JAAENP010000273.1, read as the reverse complement.
AGTCCGCCAGACGGTGATCGCCTGCCCATAGGCGGCCAGAGCGCTCTCGAACTCGCCGCCAGGCTCGGCCAGGTAAGGCAGCAGGGTATCTACAACGGCAACCTGGGCCAAGCGTACCTCGACCTTGGAAGGGCACGGGAGGCCCTGGCTGCCTGCGACCGCGCATACGAGCTGAGCGCCGAAGTCCAGAATCGACGAGGCCAGGCAATCGGCCTCCTTTGCACCGCATCGGCACATCTGGCCTTAGAGCAGCACGAGCAGGCAGCAACCGGCTTTGCCGAAGCCGAACGCTTGAGCCGTCAGTCTGGAGATCGAAACACCCTGGCGGAAGCGAGCGTCGGCCTGGCTGAGCTCAGCCGCCGCAATGGTGACTTGCCGTACGCCATCGAGCGGGTCGAATCGGCAATCGGGATCATCGAGTCTGTCCGGACAGCGGTTGACATTCAGCGAATGCGGGCGTCCTTCCTGGCGAACTACAAGTCCTACTACGATCTCCAGATAGAACTTCTGATGGAACTCGCAGGCGATGAGCCGGACGGTCAATACGCCGCGGAGGCGCTGCGCGTCAGCGAGCGAGCCCGCGCTCGCAGCTTGCTCGAGCTCCTGGCCGAGGCGGTGCCCGACATGCGGGCGGACCTCGACCCGGACCTCCAGCAGCGCGAGCGGAAGCTGCTCGAAGACATCAACGCCCTTGCTTCGAAAAGGCTGAGGGACAGGAGCAGCCTGGAAGCGCTCCAGGCGGAGCTCGACGAGATCGAGCGGTCAATTAGGAGAAGTCATCCGCGCTACGCGCAACTTGCCTATGCTCCCCCCCTCGATTTGGATGCCATCCAGACCTCGGTTCTCGATGAGACCTCCCTGTTGCTCGAGTACAGCCTTGGGGACAGACGCAGCTATCTCTGGGTGGTTGGCGCGAATCGGTTCGATGTCTTCGAGCTCCCGTCGAGGGAAACGATCGAGGCCAAGAGCCAGAGAGTCTACGAGCTACTCACTGACGCAAAGGCATGGTACGGCGAGGACTGGGAGCAACATCGCAAAATGTATCGTAGAGAAGCTCTCGAGCTAAGCAAGCTGCTCCTGGGGCCGATAGTCCATGCTCTCGACGGCCAGGCGCTAGTGATCGTCGCCGAAGGCGCCCTGAGCTACATTCCATTTGCGGCTCTTCCGAACCCGGCCGGCATACTGCCTGACCCGGAGCCGCTCGTCGTCGGCCACGAAGTGGTTAATGTACCCTCGGTTTCGGTCCTGTCCGCCATACGAGCACGCCAATCGCCCAGCGCCGGCGACAACGTCCTGTTGCTGTTCGCAGATCCTGCCTTCAGCGTCTCGGACGCGCGCGTCGCTGGCATGCAGGACGATTCTCGAGGGAGTCCAGACTCGTTGCCTCCACAATTCGCGGCTTTGCGAGGACTGGAGCGCGGCGGCTGGAAGTCTTTTCAGCGGTTGCATCACTCCCGCGACGAGGCCCTCGCCATCAGCCAGCTAGTTCGTCCGGAGCACCGCCAGGTGCTTCTCGGATTCGAAGCCACGCGTGAGGCGGTGCTAAGCGAGGAGACGGCGAGCTACAGGGTGCTCCACTTCGCGACACACGGCATTCTCGACAGCCAACAACCTCGGTTGTCGGGCTTGGTGCTCTCGCTGGTCGACGAACGCGGGAGGCCACGCAACGGCGTCGTCCGACTGCACGACATCTACTCCCTCGATCTTGCGGCTGAATTGGTGGTCCTGAGCGCCTGCCAGACGGCGCTCGGCAAGCAGCTCAGGGGTGAAGGCGTGCTGGGGCTTACTCGTGGCTTCATCCACGCCGGGGCCGAGAACGTCATTGCGAGCCTGTGGAGCGTCGACGATGAAGCGACCGCAGAGCTCATGCGCCAGTTTTATCAGGGGCTCTTCCGGGATGGTCTTTCTCCCGCAAGGGCACTGAGACAAGCGCAGATCCAGTTGCTTCGCGACGCTCCAGAGACTCGATGGCATTCCGAGTATTTCTGGGCTTCGTTCGTGTCGTACGGCGACTGGCACGGAAGCATTTCTAGCCTCCATTTGGATTCGGAGGCTTTGTAGCTGGCAAGCGTGCGTGGCACGATTTCTACAACCAATCACAAAGGAGGAAGCATGCAGTTCCAAAACAACAGCGAGATCGTTCTCAAGATCACAGACTTCGAGACCGGAATAACCACCGATCTTCCGAAGGGCTTCATCAAGACTATCGATGCCGCCGCAAGACCGAGACTGCGGTTTCAGATCTCGACGGGAGGAGTCTTCCACGTCATCGCTCATGGGGGCGAAATTGAGATCACCGATCAGAACAAGGGGAGCCAGCTGCCGGACATCGACGAAAAATGACCGGCCCTTGGTACCGGGTCGGCTGGGAAGACTCAGCCGCCCCGCCCAAGCATTCATCGCTTGCCACCTCGGAATCATCGAACAACCGGACCGAAGCCAATGACAAAAGACCAGGAAGCCCACTCCAGGTTGAAGAGCTACTCGACAAGCGTGACGTTGAAGGGCCAGCGGCGTTTGACGACCTTCCTAGAAAATGCTGAAGAAAGCCTCTCCAAGAAGCAGCGGCCAGAACATCTCGAGCTGATCATCGCGCAGGCGCTCGTTCTTTTCGGCCAGCTCTACGCGAATCTTCCGCTCAAGGAGGCTCTTCATGCTGCGAACCCCGTGGGGCAGCTGCGGCGGCTCCAACGCCACGTGAAATACGGCCTGGCGCCGCCGGACCCGCTCGATTTCCACCGCGGCATGACGGAGATCTTCGTCGGCGTCAGGGACAGGCACATGACCTACTACTGGCCCGAGATGTTCAGAGGCCGCTACGCCTGGTTGGGCTGTGAGGTCGAAGAGTGTTGGGAACCGCTCGCCACAGATGGCGGCGCAACAGAGGACCCGAGAGCGCTCGGAGGAATCCTGATTCCAGAGCGTCAAGCCGGACGGAAGCGCAAGTACATCCTGGCGAGAATCCACCCCGAGCTGAGAAGGGCAGCGAGTGGGTTCGTCGAAGGCGCTGAGCTCACGCACTGGAACGGTACTCCGATTCACCGCGCGATCCAGCTGCACGCGGACAGGCTGCCGGGAAGCAACGCCGAGGCAAGGCACGCCTTCGGCCTGGCACGTTTCTGCTACGCGCCGCTTTCGTCCTCTCCGCCGCCCGATGAGCACTGGGTTCGGATCCGCTATCTGCGGGCGGACGAGAACGGCGAGGTCTCCGAAGGCGCCGGACGTGGAACCCGGACCCTACGCTGGAGAGTTGCCGCTTTCAAGACGAGCGAGGCAGTCAGCCACGCCGAGGAGCAGGCAGCCGCTCCCGACGACGTCGCGCCGAGTATCGATCTGACGAACGCGATCGATGAGCAGGGCGAAAGCATACGGCGAATTCGAGTCGAAGTGCTCGACGTTCCCGAGGAGGTCGAACGAAAGAAGACCATCTTTAAGACCTCCTTGCTTGCCGAGAACTCTGATTTTCCCATCTCCTACCTGCGCCTCTTCAGCTTCGCTTCGGAGGAAATAAGAACGGTGCTTGAGGAAATACGAGAGGCGGTCCACTCTCTTGGCGGCACCAGTGGGTTGGTCGTTGACATTCGAGACAACCCCGGGGGCAGCATCAAGCTGGCGGAGCTCCTTCTTCAGGGTCTCAGGGACAAGAGAAGATACCCGACTCGAAGCGACTACGGTCTACGTGAGGAAAAACTGGAGCGGTCTCGTTTCCAGTTTCGCCCGTCCGATCTAGTGCGCAATCTCATCGAGAGAGCGCCTGAGAGAATCAACAAATGGCGGGACTGGGAGGCCTCCGTCGACCGAGGATTGCTGACCGGAGAGCAGTACTCTGCTGCCCTGCCAATTACTACTGGCAAGTTCGACGTGGCCGAACAAGACGCTCAGATCTTCTATGGACCTCTGCTACTCATCACGAACGCTCGGACCTACAGCGCAGCGGACATGTTTGCCGCCGGCTTCCAAGACAACGAGCTCGGGCTCGTTCTGGGAACTGATGACAACACCGGCGCTGGCGGCGCGAACATGGTTACCCATCAAGAACTTTTTGAAGTTGGCGATGAAGTTGCCAAGGCCGGCGGGAATGACCCCTTCGAAGAGCTTCCGCTCGGCGTGGGCATGAGCGTGGCCATCCGCCGCGCTCTGCGGGTAGGCGATCGAGCCGGAGCACCTCTCGAGGATCTCGGAGTGCGGCGAGACGTGCGCCACTTCATGACCAAGAACGACTTGCTCCACGAAAACGTCGCCCTGAAGCGCCATGCGGTCGAGCTGTTGAGCTCGAAAACCGAAATGGCGGTCGAATCAGTAAAGCTGGATCCTTGGACTCTCAGAATCACGGCGAGGGTTCGAGCACTGGATGCAATCAAGAAAGGTGAACTGAGGTACGACCTCCTGACGCAGGACGACAAGGAGCTCAAGCTCCCCTACAAGGACCCGGTCTTTCTGAGAACTTGTCATGCAACAGATCCGGTCCGTATCGAAGGTTCCGATACATCCGAATCCGCCACCTACAGAGTGGAGATCGTGGATCTCCCGCAGAATCCTTGCGCTGCCGGCATCGTGGTGAGGGCGATGAGGGACGGCGAACCGATCACTGGTTGCGTACTTCTACGTCCCTCTGCATCAACCGAGGCGTAGCACAGCCGACTCGCTTTCAAAGACCGGTCTTGGCGGCGATGCGCGGCGCCGGCAATGACAGCGGTAGCCACGTCCGCGATGTTGCCGTTAGGGACGCGGCTGCCGACCGCGGTCAGCAGAGCCGCCTACAGGCTCATTGCTTGTTAAGGATACCTGTCGCGCCGTCGTGACCGCTCCCGGTCGGGAGCGTAGGCAAGGAAAACAGCTTCCAGGGCCGTCTAGGACTACAAAGAGCCGGCCGACCGGGGGCGCATCGAGAGCGGGAGCCGGTTTTCGGGCGAAGAAGGATGGTGGAAAAATGAGTTACAGAAAAGTAAAACACCACGGATGGCGGGCGGCCTTTGTCGTCGCCATGACCCTGGTCGTTGCCAGCGCCGCCCTAGCAGACCCCGGTTACACGGTGGCCGGCAGGGTGATGGGGCCGGGCGGCGAGGCGGTTCCCCGAGCGCGGGTCAGCGTCGGCGATCGGACCGCCGACACCGATAGCGAAGGGCGATTCGAGCTCGAGTCCGTGCCCGCGGGCTTGCAGACGCTGGTGTGCGAGCAGGGCAGCCTGATCGTGGTCCGTCAGGTGCGGGTGCCGCTGACGGAACGGCTCGTGATCGTGGCCGACTGGCCGGCTGTGTTCCAGGACAGCCTCACTGTGTATGCGGCTTCGAAGCGCCGCGAACGTCTCGTGGAGGCGCCGGCGGCGATCACCTCGCTGCTGCCGAGCGAGCTGTCGGCGCAGACCTCGTCGGGTCAGCTGCCGCGGCTCATCGATTTCACCCCGGGGGTCCAGGTGGCGCAGAGCGATCTCTTTGACTTCAATGTCAACACCCGAGGCTTCAACTCGTCGATCAACCGCCGTGTGCTGACCTTGATCGACGGCCGGCAGACTTCGGTGCCGGAGTTCTTGGGAGTCCAGGAGTGGGGCGCCATGTCGATGCCGCTGGACGAGTTCGAAAGTGTCGAGCTGGTGCGCGGGCCGAGCTCTGCTCTGTACGGCGCCGGCGCGGTTTCTGGGGTGCTGAATCTGACCACCAAGAGCCCCAAGGATACGCCCGGCTTCAAGCTGCGCCTGTCCGCGGGAGAACTCGAGACCGGCCGCGTCGAGGCTCGGATCGCGGGCTCGGCGGGTCCTCTCTGGTCGTGGCGCGCCAACGGCAGCCTGCAGGAGAGCGATCACCTGACAGCGTCGCGCGTCGATGGGCCGGAGTACGATTCCGGCCGGTTTCCTCCCGAAGTCATCGCGCCGCCTTTCGAGAAACTGCAGACCAGCTTCGTTTCGGTCCGATTCGACCGCCTCGGGCAGCGCTCGTCGTCAGCGCTCGAGGCGGGCCACGGCAGCTTCGAGGGAGGCACCACCCTTGCTCCTCTCGGCCGCACGCAGGCCGATCGGGTGAGCCGTCCGTGGGTTCGGTTCAACACCAACACTCCCAGCTGGAACCTGCTGGGCTTCTACAGCGGACGCCGGGGCGAAAACCAGATCGGCCTGTCGACTGGCGCCTCGCTCTACTCGGACGGCTACAACGCCGGCATCGAGCTCCAGGGCAACCGTGAGACGCTGGCGGGGCGCGGTCTACTCGTGGGAGGCCTGGCTCACAGCCGCCAGCGGGTGGATTCGTCCGACCCGGCCGGAGTTCACGGGATCTTCGGAGACGTCGAGACCGCGCACCAGAGCGCTCTGTTCGCGCAGCTCGACCTCGACCCGGGCCGGAAGGTCTCCTTGGTTGCCTCGAGCCGCGTGGACCAGAGCAGCCTGCACGCGACGAGATTGTCGCCACGGGTCGGACTGACCTGGGCTCTCGGGGATCGCCACCGATTCCGGGCGACCTACAACGACTCGTTCCAGAGCCCGACGCTGGTGGAGTTCGCGGTGCGAACGCCGGTAGGACCGGTTCTGGATCTGACGCACTGGCTTCCCGAAGTCCTGGACGGCGACACTCTGGGCTTTGACCGGGTGCCGCAGTTGGCCCTGGGCAACACGAGACTCGAGGTCGAAAAGATCCGGTCCTTCGAACTCGGATATCGGGGCAGCCTAGGCTCGACGTTTGTTTCGGCCAGCGTCTACCGCAACGAGCTTACCGACTTCACCACCAGCATCCTCCCACAGGTGGGGACGAGCCTCGGACGGTTGAATCCCGAGTACGGGCCCTACCGCCCGCCTGATGGAATCTCGGAGGCCCTGAAGGCGCAGCTTCTCGCAGCGCTGGCATCGGCGCCACCAGCTCTTGCCGCCTTTCTGTCCAACGATCGCGACGGGGCGCCGATTCTGGCGGTGCTGTCGGTGGCCAACTTCGGCCGCGCCACGGCCGAGGGCATCGAAGCGGAAGCGCACCGCTTCCTCACCGATGACTGGCAGCTCAGTCTGTCAGCTTCGCGCTCGCGGTTCATGGTGGAAGATAGCCCACCTGAGAGCCCGCTGCTGCCGAACGCGCCCGAGCTTCAAGCAGCCGCGAGCCTGGTCGGCACCGCTGGCGCCTGGTCGATGGCGCTACGCGCTCGCTGGACCGAAGGCTTCGAATGGAGCTCGGGGCTGTTTCGAGGACCCGTGCCGTCGTATGTCGTGGCCGATGCCCATCTTGCGCGCGAGGTCGGCAGCGGGGTCCGGATCGGACTCGACGTCGTCAACATAGGAGACAACCGCCACTACGAGTTGTTCGGGGGGAGCATCCTGAAACGACGGGCTCTCCTTCACGTCACCTACTCAGGGGGTAGATCATGAGCCAAGACGAAAACAAGGACACATGCCGTATTTTCATCAGCCGCAAGACGAGCGACAGCAACGTGGTCGGAGAAGAAATCCGTGGCCAGCTCAATCTGCTGGCTGCGAACCGCATCGAGTTCTTCGACGCCGAGCGCATCGAAGAAGGGCAGCGGTGGGCTGAGGAGATCCGCAAGGAGCTCGATCAGGCGGACATCCTGCTGCTGGTCCTGACAAAACCGGCCAAGGACGACTTCGACTGGTGTCTCTACGAGGCGGGCTTGTTCGAGGACCTGCATAGCAGCACGAGCAAGAGCATCGTCTGCCTGTATCCGGAGGGCGAGAAAGTACCCGATCCGCTCTTCGAACGGCAAGGCCTCGAGGCGACAACCAAAAGGATCTTCAAGTACCTGGTGCGCCTCTATACCAATCCGCGCGCTTCCAACACGAGCGGGCCCCTGAATGCAGCTCTCGCTGATCCAAAATTCGCGAAGGCACAGCTGCTGCCGATCGCCGAGAAGATCCACAAGCTGATCAACAGGAAACCTGCCGACAAGGAGCAGTTGATTCACGCCAACAAGTACATCCAGGTCATCTTGCCGGCCGGCGTCAACTCGGTCGGGAAGGACACTCAGATCTCCTCGGACAGGGAGTCGCTGAAAGAGCTCTTCGATCTCCCGCCGTCGCCCAAGGCTGGAAAGCTCTTCGAATGGTCGAAACTCGTGGCGAAGGCAAGGATCGAGAGGGACTCGGAAGGTCACAACCTGGCCTGGGCGAACGAGCTGGAGACCGAGATTGTTGCCGAGAGGGGAGACGACCGGACGTCGCGTCAGTTGAACAGTCGGTACCTGGCCCGGGACGGCAAGCTCTACAGACCAGAAATCGAGTTCTTTCGGAAGAACGAAAACGGCATGCTGACGGTCGACGTCACCTTCTCGGAGCAGGTGCAGGATTCCTGGCTCAAGAACGCCGAGCCACCAGCTGCCCTGGCCGCCAATATCGCTCTCGCCAGCCGAATACGTCACGAGTTGCTGGAGCCGTTCCTGAAGCGGCTTCAGGACTGGCGCGCAAAGCCCGAAAACGAGTTGCCGGCTCTCGAACGAGCAAAGGGCGAAATCGAGCGGGACGGCTTCTTCATTCGCATTCTTAGCGAAGGCCGGATGGGCGAAGCCTTTGGGACCCACCCGGACGAGGGCCAGGAGCTGGCGCGGATCGGAGCAGACTTCAACTTGGATGTGAAGCCAGCGCTCGAGAAGGCGATTGTCGAGAAGGACCTACAGGCTGCCATCGAGGCCTTGGAGGCCTGGAGGGAGAACAACCAGCGCTTTCTCCAGATCGGCCTGAGGGTGTATCGGCAGCAGCTGGATCTGGACCCGCCGGAGATTCGTCCGATGGCAGCGGCGGGTTGATACGGACTTGCCGCCGGGTCACACGAAACGAAGCAAACTGCATAAGCACGTGGCGGACTGCGCGCCATCTTCGCGAACCGAGCTTAGCTTGGCGGTGTGAGTCTTTGGGTGACCCAGAAGGTCACCACAGATTCGAGATGTGTCTTTAAATAGCTGATATGAAGGAATTTACCGAGTTTTCCCGTCAGCCTTTCAAGCTGGCAACACGGGTTCAAATCCCGTTGGGGACGCCAGTATGTCGTTGTAAACTACTGAATCTAAAGTACTTATAGCGATTCAAGTGCTCAAATTAGGATGCCCAAGCAGCCGCCGGGATCCCGCTGGGGTGACCTAACGGGGTTCCCTGGAACGATGAGGGGCGGCGGGCTTTAGGCGGCGAAGTTTCGTGTGAACAACGTGCTCGCGCTCCATTCGGGGGTGGCGAACCTGGCGCCAGCAAGACGCAACCTGCGACCGAGATTCTGGAGGACGGGCGCGAGCGCGCCATGCTGGCCCTCACCAGGCACACTCAGCCTGGGAGTCGGCCCGTCGATTCAAGGCAGACTCAGGGAGCGCATCATGACCCCCTGATGGGCGGTGATAGCCTAGCGCTGCCGAATCAAAGGTGATCGCCTATCTCGAGGCAGGCGGCAATGAGAGACGTGGCTGCAAAGGGCACCGGCCCGCTGGACCTACTCGCCGGAACTACCCGGCGACGCCGGGCGCCGGCGACCATCCTCGTTCTCTTCGTCTCGGCGCTCGCCGCGGCGGCACAGGATATTCCCCCGATCGAGAGCGACGCCGACCTCGCCGCGGCGCAACCGAAGATCCTGGAGATCCTGGAGCGGCACGGCTGGCCGCCGGAGCTACTCGAGCTCGCGCCGGCCGAGGACACGATCCACCTGCGCGGCGACGAGCCCGTCACCGGCCACCTGCGCTCGCTGACTGCCTTCGCCACGCTGGAGTTGCCGCGGCTCGGCATCACCGAGCGCGGCGCCGCCCAACAGGTCGAGCCGCAGATCCGCCGCTTCGCCCGCACCGACATCGGTTTCATCTTTCTCGACGGCGGCACCTTCCCGCCCGAGCGTCCGGCTCTGCCGCCCGACGAGGACGCCGTGGTGCTCGAATCGGGGGAGCTGCTCGCCGGTCATGTCGAGATCAGCGACCAGGCGGTGATGGTCGCCTCGCGCTCGATTCCTCATGGCGACGTGGCATTCGTGCACCTACGCGACCCCCACGCCGAGCGGCCCGCCGGCGCCGGCGGAGGGCCGGGAGCGTCGGGCGGCGACCCGAGACAGGCGTCCGGTGGGGCAGGTGCGCCGGGGATGCCGCCCGGCGGCGGGGTGACGCTGCCGCCGCTGCCATCGACCGGTTCCTGCTGGCTCGGAGAGCTCAGCGCTCGCGCCTTCCGAGAGTTCGATGACGGAGTTCGCTCTGCGTGGACCGGCAACGCCGATCTCGTTCTGCGAGAGGGCATCCTGTACGACTATCCCGGTGACAACCTATACCTGGCGCTCGAGGTCGCACCCGGCAGCAGCTACACGTTGACGCAGGAGGTCTGGTCTCTGGGCACCATCACGATGGGTGCCCACAACGATGGCCACCAGGATGCGGTCGGCCATGGCGGCTATCTCTGGCGGCTCACTCCGGAGTTCGCCGCCCAGCTCGCGGCGGGCCCTGCAGGGGCGATGGAAGACGACCAGTACTTCCTGAGCTGGCCTTTCCACCCCTGGTTCGAGCAGCTCGTCATCTACCCTGGGGGTGTCTCGCGCAGCTTGGGAGGCAGCGGCGACCCCGGCATCCACGTGGGCAGCGGCGGTGCGGCGGGCCAGCCCGGGTGGCACGATCCCGAGAAGCGCATTCTGCAGGACGACGGCCAGCGGATGGCGGGCAGCTTCGAGGCCGCCGAGCACCGCGACGGGGCCCTGACCACGGTCGCCGCGAGTTGGAGTCTGGAGCGTGGCGATTGCCCCGAGCCCGGCGAGGAGCCCGCGCCGGGCGAGCTGCCGGAGCCCGACCCGGACGACCCCTGCCGCATCAGCCGCTATAAGCTGGCCGACGCGCGCTGGCGCCTCGAGCAGGCCAAGAGTGGCCTCCACGCCGTCCAGGCCGAGCTGGCGCCGCTCAACGAGCGGCTCGTCCGGGAGGCCGCGGTGGTCGAGTCGCTGGAAGCCTACTTCGACGGGGCGCTGGCCCTGGCCCTGCTCAACGATCTGAGCCTCGCGGCGCTCGGGACGGCGCTCTTCGACGGTCTGGCGGGTGCCGCTAAGGCGGGCCAGATCAGCCGCAGCGTCGGGTCGAGGGTGCGCACGGCACTGGAGTTGGTGAAGCTCTATCTCGACCCCGGAGGCTGGGCGACCTCCAAGATGACGCCGGACATAGTCCAGCAGGCTCAGGATCTCCATAAGTACCTGGAGATCCTGACCGAGAGCACCCGCGGCGAGCCGAACCGCGAAGCGTCGCTCGCCTACATCGAGGAGCAGATGTTCTGGCTCGGTGGCGACTACATGGTGGCCAAGGCCAAGGACTACGTCGAGGCGGCACGCACCTGGTACGGCACCCTTGGCGAGATCCGACGCCAGCTCCGCCGCTGACTGCGCCTCGGGTACCAGATCGATCTGGCGCTGGCCGACATCGAGTGGTACGAGGAGGAGCTAGCGGAGTGCGAGGAGGAGAGCGGCTGAGCCGGAACGGATACTCGCACCGCCGGGCCGTCGAGCGCGATGAGGATCGGCCGGCAACTTTCTCCTCTTTGTCAGTGCCGGAAACGACCACCCCTGGGGGATCTCCTGGGCTTCAGCAGGCCTGCGGCGGGCGCGATGGCGTCGCGGTCATGGAAGAAGCTCGGATCCGGAGGTCGAGCAGGGTCGCCGTAGTGGCAGTCGTCGCCGGAGCTGCGGGCCTGGCCGTGACATTGCTGGTCGACTTTGTACGCACTCCCATCACGACGGTTCTGTGCGCCGTGGCCATCCTGGTTGGTTTGTTCGGAATGATCGACCGGAGGATCAAGCTACGGATCTCGGCGGAGGGCTTGAGGTACGAAGACTGGGGACCCTCGACCATTCCATGGCAGGAGTTCTCCGGCTACCGGTGGGCGACCTGGCGCGGCCAACCGTATTTGCAGCTCCTGCCTCGCCGGCCCACCGAGTTGGTCGCGGGCTTCTCGAGAGTCGGCAAGCTCAACTACCACAGCGGCCAGTGGCTTCGCATTCCCGCTTTCAGCATCTCGGCCAATCCCCTCGATATCACCACCGCGAGGCTGGAGGCGCTGGCTGCCCGGAACTTGCCGGAGCTGCCGGCTTCCTAGAGAAACTCCTCGCTGCTAGGGGGCGGGTCGTGTTCCTCCGACGGAAGTCCATCTCACGGCGCGGTATCTCCGCGAGCCGTCAGTTCCCGAGACTCTTCCGCAGGCGCCGGAGCTCCAGCTCCAACTCGGGCGTCAGCTCCAGGTCGCGCTGCTCGCCGCCCATCTGGCGGGCGCTCCCCGATGCCGGCATCAGCGGCGGCATGGCGATCGGCGGGGCGAGAGCCAGGCTCTCCACCACCACTCCAGACTAATAGGCGAGAACCACCGGTCGGACGGGGACGCCATTTGCGCCTTTTACGTTCAGCGGGACGCCCACAAAGTACAAGTCCTTCAGACCCTTTAGCTCGTCAAGGTGGAAGAGCGTCTCGAAGACCAAGATATCGCGTGTGAGAAACGCGTGGTGAATTGGTGTGAGTTCCTCATAGGATGTCGCCCCCTCTGCCGCTTTCCGTCCGAATTCGGAAATGCTCTCAACGCTCAAGGCATCAGTCCCAAGCGCCCTGATCGGTAGCTCGGCTAGATACAGGGCTGCCTCCTGCGAAAGCGTGGAGTAGACCGGGTACTCGTCTTCTGAGGCGGGGAACTCATAGCCGGTATAGAGCAGGACGATATCTCCTGCGTGAATCTCAGCGTTCTGAACAACTGAGGCAGAGACGACAGAGCCCTGGGGAAGATGGGAGGCATCTACGAATGTTGCGGGCCCTGCAAAGTGACTTAGGTCGAAGGCGTCGATTCCCTTCCCGTTCCTGTTGCCCACATGGTTCGGAGCATCGACGTGCGGGCCACCATGATTGAAAAGCGTGTAGTAGGAATCGACAAAGTACATTGGCTCGAAAGCCTCGACATCCTCAAAACTGTTTGGGCGATCAAAGCCAAAATCAGCCAGCTGCCGCTTCCCCCAGACTCTCTGAGGCAAGTCCTCCGTGACGAGCGCTCCCAGATCAATGATTCTGGTCGGTTCCGAGAAGGAAACCGCAGTGACCGAGTGATCCACCGAGCCGGAGCAAGCGACCAGAATAGACAGTGTGGCAGTTACTGACAGGTTCAGCCTTCGCACAGTGACCTCCCCTTCTTGCATACTAGCCTCCAACGGCGCCGCGACGAACTCCCTGTGTGCCTGCTCATCGAGCCTCCTACAACCAGTTGGTTGGGTGGAGTCTCTCACACCGCTCGCGCCTCGCACTGCACGGGGCTCAGATACTCGAGTGCCGAGTGGAGACGTTTTGCCTAGCTTCTGGCGCTTGAACGTCGTGGCAGGTGTGTCGGAGAGGGTCTTAGCAGGAGGCCTGCCGGCCGCTCCGAGAGGCGGGCAGCCGGGTAAACCTGAAGCACGTCCGCCAGGTGCACGAGAAACTTCCTCCTGAAGTCCCGCAGTCGACCGTAGTCGGCGCCGAACTGGGTCCTGAGCGCCTCCCAGGGGATCAGGCATGGCCTCCGCAGGTAGCTCATCCGGTAGGTGAGCCACGAGTAGATGTCCAGGGCGAGCGGCGAGGCCTTGAGGGCCTTGAGGGCACGGAGGTCGATCGGCACGGCGTGGGTGACGAGCTCGTCGTAGAACTCGGCGCTGAGGACGACGACCGAGCTCCAGAGCGGCCGCTGCTCGGGGTCTCGGGGCGACCACCAGAGCTGGTGCCTGTGGGCGATCGAATAGCCGACACCGGCGACGTGTCCCTTCGCTTCGTTGGAGTAGCTGCACCGGATCGTGGTGGAAAGGAGCCGATGGAGCTGATTGCGGAGGCGGGAGGTCGTGCCGCGCTTGCCGGTGATCGGCGTCAAGCCGAGCTTGTACATGAAGCTCGAGAAGGTCGGTCCGAGCTCGATCTCGCGGCACCGAGTTCGGACCGCCTCGGTCGAGAGCCAGGCGAGGGCGAGCCGCGGGTACGAGCCGTAGGGGAGACCGACCGAAGGCGGCGCGTTCATGTAGAGGGTGAAGCGGCCGTTGACGCGCTCGAACTCGTGCGTCTTCGGCCGGCGATGGGGGAGAGTGGCCTGGACGAGGATCCGGGCCATGAAGCCGAGGGCGCCGGCGGCCCGGGCTTCCTCGGCTTCGATCTCGCGCGCCTCCTGTGCGAGCTTCTGGGACTTGGTGCGGCTTTTGGGCGGGGGGTTCCAAACGGTCCCCGCCAGGACCTCCCCGAATGGGTGCGGACAGTTGTCAGCACGCGTCAGGGCGAAACCCCTACGCGGCTAAGCTCATGTCCCTCAGTGAGTTAAAGGATTCGAGTTGGGCGAAAACGGTGTTCCAACTTCCTCCCGTTGGGGACACCAGTATTGCGTTGTAAACTACTGAAACTAAAGCACTTAGGGCGATTAGAGAGCCTCAATTAGGGTGCCCTTACGGGAGATCCTTGGCACCCTCTCCCCGCAGCGCAGAAAAATGGATTCCTACCCTGAGAGCTCGAAAAACGGGGTTCCAAGACTCTCCCGTTAGAGGGCGGATCGGTCGTGCGCACGTCGTTGACACCGTTAGTGCGGCCGCTGGCAGGTTAGGGTTGAGCGATGGACGGGACCGATTCGGGTTACTAGAAGAGACACGCTCGGCGTTATGACCGCGCCACTCTCCTCCTCAATCGGCCTCACGGTAGTGTTAGTCACATTCTCGACCCTAGAAGAAGTGGCGCAGCCACCACTTCTCGAATGCCACTTTCCCCCAATGCCAAAAGCGGCCAGGCCAGAACATCCGGACTTGCGGATCTGGCTCAGCGTAGAAGCGGCCGCTGGCGAAACCAGCTCTGCCATTGCCGAGCTCAATCCAGCAATAGCCCTTGCCGTCGAAAGACGCATCAGATGGGCGGCCCCGGATCTCGGCCACAATCTGCTCGGCGACGACCTTCGCCTGGGAATGGGCGAACACTCCCGCCTTTGGGAGCATCTTGCCGTTGGGTAGCCGGATGCTCGTGACGTCGCCGATGGCGAACACCCCGTCGTGCTCGGTCCGAAGTGTCTTCTTGTCCACGTGGATCCATCCAGATACGCCAACCAGCCCAGCCGCGCGAACGACTTCTGGTACTTGATGGGGCGGAACCGCGATAAGGAGGTCGACTTCGTCCGCTCCATCGGAAGAGACGATTTCTTTCGTCTCAGGCCATAGCTCTTGAAAAGTGTAGAGTGGATGAAAGTCGATTTCTCGAGCGCGCAGCATCTCGGCGATGGCATCGCCCAGTCTCGGCCCCGCAACCGGCATAGGCTGATGCTCGGGCGTGAAGAGGTGTATTTCTGTCTTCGCTCGTACACCCCTCTTGCGACAAACCGTGTCCACCAAGAACGCAGCCTCGTACGGGGCGGCCGGACACTTGAACGGCATGGAGGTGACCAGCACGCCTATCTTGCCGCCCTCGAAGGTCTCGAGCGCCGCGCGGATTTGCTCACATCCGTTTAGGTCATAGAGGTTGTGAGCCATCTTGTCGAAGCCCTCTATCGTCTCAGGTGCCAGCTGGGCTCCCAGCGCAACAATCAGATAGTCGAAGTCGAACTGCTCTGACCGTGTTCGCACGAGCCTGCCACCAACGTCGATCGCTTCGACTTCGTCTTGGTGGTATTCGATCCCCTGAGCGGCCAGACGCTTCAGAGGCCGGTGAATCTGCTCGGCGCGGCGTTGTCCCGCCATGAGCCACAAGAGGGAAGAGGAGAACTGGTGGTCGGCGGCGCGGTCAATGACAACGATGCAGTGCTTTTCCGGGAGCCGTCGGCGCAGATCGTGTGCGGCCACGAGTCCGCCCGCACCGCCTCCCAGGATGACGATGTTGGCGACGTCGGATCGGGCTGTGCGCCCGCCCGATTCCTTGCCGGGCTCGGTTGCCGTCTCCACGGCGGCGGACTCCGGATAGAGCTTCGCGATCGCAGCCGAGTAGCCGGCTTCGTCGAACTCGCCCTCGGAAAACAGGACGACGCTGTCCGGTCCAATGAGAATGTTGCAGGGCACCCAGCCGTTGGTGAGTGTCCGGAACAAGGTCCCGTCCTCATCGGCGAGTACGGTAAAGGGGAGGTCGTATTCTTGCTTCCAGTTCCGACAAGCCTCGGGTGTCTCGAAGGCACCAACGCAGACAACTTCGAAGCCGTGTGAGCCGAAGCGTTCGAAGACGCGGCGAACGGCAGGAGCCTCCTGCCGGCATGTCAGTCATTTCTCCTTCCAGAATACGATGAGCAATCCCCTGATTCCCGAGGCCGGTAGGCCCAACGCCTTCAGGTCGATGCTCGTCCCCGGCGAGACACCTTTCATCGTTTCTTCAAGGACCTTCAATTGCCTTTCCTCGCTTTCATACTTGAATCCCGATTGTTGCCCATCTCTTTTTCCTCCCGAGTCGGAACAGCCTAGAAGCTGTACCTAGCGGTCAGATAGAGGTTGTCGTTCGTATCCAGTCCGCCGAACATCGTGTGGCTCTCTTCACCGGAGAAGAGATTCGCTCCGAACTCTCCCCACAGCGAATCAGTGAAGGCGTAGCGAACCGACGGGATCAGGTAGGCGTCCTGCTCGCTCAACCCCCAGAAAGCGAAGAGACTCAGAGTCAGGGTCTGGTGGTACAGGAGCTGGGTGAATCTCGTTGTCGCGGTCCAGCGTGGCCTGTCGCGAACTGGAGATCCCGCTGGCAGGGTTGAGCGATAGGCGTCGTGGTCTTGCATCCACTCGCCGAAGACCTGAAGACCAAGGCTCGCATCCGCCCACAGGGGCCGGGTGTAGCCCATGAGACCTTTGAACTGGCTGTTCTCGACCGCGGGATTCGTACCCTCCGTGTCCTCGACTGAGTCGTAGTAGCCCATTTCGAGGCTGAACACACCGCTCCCCAAGCCACCGGCCAGGCTGCCGCCGTAGGTGTTCAAGCGGGGGAAAAAGAGTTGAATCTCGCCCGGATCCATGCTCTGGTCCAGCGTCGTGGCCGGAGACCGGTAATGGGTCCGTGAAACATACGCCGCCAGCTCCCAGGCCCCGATATAGCGGGAGAGCTTCGCCGATAGCTCGGTGTTCTCGAGAGATCGTTCCGGGGTCGACTCGCGCCTCGGCAGCCCGGAGGGAAACGGGTTGGCGACCAGCAGGCGCTCGCCGGTCGGCAAGCGGTCCGACTGGAAAAACGGAACGACGACGATCTCGACACTCAGAGACCGTGGATGGAGCTCGATCTTCAGTGCGTCGCTGCCGATTTTGAGGTACTGGAGGGGGCGCCCGGTGAAGAAGGCGATCCAGTCCTTGGGAAACGTATCGTTGATGAAGAGCAGATCGCCGACTCCCCAGGTCACAATTTGGCGGCCGGCGCGCAGACTGAAATAACGCCCGAGCAGGTCAACAAAGGCTTCGCGAATCTCGACCTCCGACTCGTTCAGCACCGCGTCATGAAAGAGATCGGCTTTGCCCACAAAACCAGCAGAGCCATCCTCCGAGAAGCCTTCGATCTTGAGCTGGACGCGCTCTTCGCCGAGTGGGAAGTCACAGGCGGTCTCGGAGGCGCAGGGTGCGCCGGGCAGCCTGGCGGCGTAGTTGGCTTGGACGAAGCCGGTGATCTCGGCTTCGGCGGAGGCTAGCGTCGAAGCGCCGGGAGCCGCCGTCAACACCAGCGCCGATAGGAAAGCGCCCGGCCGGCGCATCAGCGGATCCACTTGCGCGGTGGTTGCCGGAGGTAGCGCTCGGTGAAGAGATCCTCGTCCAGTCCTACGTCGTAGGAGATCTCTTGGAACGTTACCTCAGTGTAGTGATCGGTTTGGAGATTCTTCGTGGTGCGCTTGGTGGCGGTCCAATGGCCACCGATCTCTTCCACTTCGTCGGCCGTGAATACCCGGACCGGCTCCTCTCTGGCGTCGAAGTACTCCTCCTTGAGTGGCACCCACCGCTCCTTGTCGATCCAGCTCACCCGGCGAGCGTAGTCGGTGCTCGTTTTTGGGCGACTCTCCACGAGGAAGCAGGGTCGGCCGTCGAACTCTTCAGAACGCAGGAGCTCGTGCGTCTCGTCCGCGACGTCACGGCCCGACACGTCCTCGTAGGTGAAGTCGGAGCCGACGAACGAAGAGCGTTTGTCGTTCGCGGCAATGCGGCGGACCAGTTTGACTGCGGGGATGAAGATCCAGCGATCGTCCTCTTTCGCCGGGTACTTCCAGACCATAAAGGTCATTCCGTTGACATCGGCGGGCGCATGAAAAAAGATGAAGTAGCGCTGGTCGCCCGAAGCGCCGAAGTTCCTCCTGAGCATCGTCAACTCGCGCAGTCGTTTCTTACCCTGCGGATTGACCAAGACCATGGATACTCGCGCCCGCATGTCGTTGCCGGCGTAGTAGAAGGCGTCGAGGGAATGGCTGACGATCTCCTCCGCGGTGGGCTCTATGGCAGCTACGGTGGGGGTGAGGGCAACCAGGGTGGCCACCCATGTCACGAGTCCGAATCTAGTCAGTCGGCCAGGGTTCATGGCGATCCTCCGGGTCCTAGGGGTGGGCTGTCGCGCCCGTGCCGCCGCCGGCCAGGACGCGGCCACCGATCATGCGCAGCAATCCCGGCAGCAGCACGAGTGTCGTCAGAGCACTGAAGGTCATCAGCAAGGCGAAGAAGGCTCCGACCGTCTTGTAGGGACCCAGGCTGGAGAGGAGCATCGGCAAGAAGCCGAGAATGATGAGCAGCGCGTTCCTGGCGATGGCCCGGCCCGGCTCACCGAACATGTAGCGGTTGACGGCCTCGAGGTCCCCCACTTCGGCGAAGCGGGATCGGAAGCGCTGGATGAAGTGAATGGCGAAATCGATCGACAGGCCCAGCGCCAGGGAAGAGCAGACAGCGATCGGCATGTCGTAGTCCCTGCCGACCAACCCCACCAGGCCGTATGAGAGGACGATGGCGAAAGTCAGCGGAAGCATCGAGAGCAGGCCGAGGATCGGGGACCGGAAGAGGATCACCATCAAGATGAAAACCGCCACGAAACCACCCAGAATCGCATTGCGCATTCCGACCACCATCAGGTCTTGCCACACCTTGTTGATGTAGGTGAGGCCGGACCAGCTGACGCTGACTTCGGGTGGCGGGGGATGGGCAGCCAGATAGGCCGCAATGGCCTGCTCGACGCGGGCCATGTCGCGGTTCTCGCCGCGCTTCATCTGCACCCAGATGTTGGCGTAGCGATAGTCGTAGTCGACGAAGTTGTCGAGATCACCGGGGTCTCCCGACATCTGAAACAGGAACAGGTACTGTCCCAGCTCTTCGTCATCGGTGGGGACTTTCCGGAAGGCTGGATCGCCGTCATGTAGAACCGTGGAGACCTGCCCCACGATGTCGGCCACCGAAGAGGTCTTGCCCACCACGGGGTCACGCTCCAGGGCTCTCTGAAGATCGGCCAGATAGCTCATCACCGCGGGACGCTTGATCGCGCCAGCCGTCTGCCCGTCGATCACCAGATAGGCCATGTAGGTGCCGCCGAACAGACGGTTCATCTCTCGGTCCGCGACGCGCAAACGGTGCCCCTCCTCGAACCAGGTGACCGGATTGTCGTTGACGACGATGCGGGAGAGCCCGAAGGCGCCCACAAGAAGGAGAAGCGCAGCCGCAACGGCTAGAACTCGACGCCTCGCTACCACCGCTTGGCCGAATGAGGGCAACAGGCGACCCAGCAGGTCGTGGGCCTCGCCGAGTGAACGAAACGCCGCCTTGAGCCGTTCCTCCCGAATCAACATGATCGACGCTGGGATCAGGGTGATCGTCAGCAGCCAGGCGGCCAGGATTCCCCAGGCGACGAAGCCGCCGAATACGCGGACCGGCGGAATGTCCGCCAGCATCAGCGACCCGAAGCCGACAGCCGAGGTCAGGGAGGTATAGAGCATCGGGGTAAAGAGATCGTTCATCGTCCGGTGCAGGGTCTCGCGCCGGTCACCGATCTGGGGGTAGCGGTCGTAGAACTCGCTCAGGATGTGGACTGCGTCGAGCACAGCAATGGGCATCAGAAAGACCGGAATCATGCTGGACATGATGTGGACGGTGAAACCAGTGCCGATGAGCAGGCCCATGCCCCAAACCACACTGAACATCGCCACCGCCATGGCGGGCAGGATGAGGGTCAGCTTGCGGAAGAGCAGCCAGAGCAGCAGGAAGATCACCATGCCGGAGATCGGCGCCATCAGCCCCATCTGCCGGAACATCTCTACCCCGAAACTGTCCTCAGCGATCGGCAGCCCTGCCAGGTGGTAGCTCTGTCCGTCGCCGAGTTCGGGAGTTACGAGATTCTCTATCTCGGCTCCGATTCGATGTGCTTGGTCCTTGCGCTCGATGGGGATGTATATCGCGAGCCCCTTGCCGTCTTGGGAGGCAACCTTGTCCGCGAGAAGCGGGTTGGCGGCGATGGAGGCTTGGATGGCCTGGGCCTCCGCTTCCTCACGCGGGACGGCCTCCATGATGCGCCGCACCTCGAGCAGGCCCGCCTTCGGCCGGACGTCGTCGGTGGTCGTCAGGCTGATGACATCGTCGGTGATGACCCCCGGGATCTTCAGGATTCCCTGCACGATGCGCTCGACCTTGGCTAGTGTGCTGGGATTGAAGACCCCGCTCTCGTCCGTGATCCCGAGAACGATCATGTCGTGGATACCAAAATCGCTCTTGGCCTGGTTGTAGAGCATTCGGTCCGGTTGATCTGCCTCGAGCATGTTCTCGGGGTCGGTATCGATGCGGATCTGGGGGAACTGTGCTCCGAAAACCCCGGTGAACAGCAGAATTGCCGCTAGCGTGACCTTCGGCCTGTTCATGGCAAACCAGGTGAGTTTCTTGAGCATCGGAGACTCCCCCTTCCTACGGCTCCAGGACCCTCAGGATCAGCTTGCGCACGAAGTAGTTGGAGATCAGCCGGGCGTTGGGTTTCCCCTTGACCGATTCGCCGGAGGTGAGCATGACCTGCAGCTCCAGCTCGGCTTCCGCCGCCGCGTCCCCCGCCCGTAGCGTCATCGGCAGGGCCGTCACCGCGGCGCCGGCATACTCCGGCACCTCGTCGCCGACGATGCGGCAGGACATCGGCAGGTTGACGTCCCACCCAGGGGCGAACTTGGAGAGCGCACTGGTCTCTAGCCGTGTTGGGTCGACGTAGAGCCAGGCGTTCCGGAGCGGCGGTGGCGCGCTGTCGCCAGCTTGGCGGCCAATCACCGTGATCACCGTCGCGGTCCGTCCACGCTCGACCACCAGGAGAAACCGGCCGTCGGGTTGGCGGAGCGATTGCCGGGTGTCCGCAGCGAGGACATCGACGATCGCCGCCTCCCCGTCCGACCAGGGACCGTTGCTGGTGTGACACTCCGTGCACGAGCGGCTCTGGCCGACGATTCCGACCGCTGGCGGATAGGCACTCGCCGTGGGCGGCAGGAGCCAGACCGCGAGGGTCAGCATGAAGCTCGACAAGCGCATCATAGGGAACCTCCATTTCTCAGAAGACGAGGGCTCGACGAGCCAGGCCGTATCGAGACGTAGGGCAGGCTCGTGCGAGAGGATCCAGTCCGTCATCATCCAGCTTCAGCGGCCCCTACTTCGAGGCCCCGAGCCCGCCAATCGGGCACGCCGTCCTCCAGCCGCACGGCGTCGAAGCCTTCCTCGCGCAGGAGACGTACCGCGTCGATCGACATGACGCAATACGGGCCCCGGCAGTAGGCGACGATCTGCTTATCCCGCGGAAGTTCCACGAGGAAGTCTTTTAGCTCGGAAAGCGGTACCGAGAGAGCACCCGCGATATGCGCGGCTTCGTATTCCTCACGTGGCCTGACATCGAGAACCAGCGCCTCGCCGTCGTGGACTCTGCGGATCAGCTCTTCGCGATCGACCGGCTCGAGGGTCTCCCTCGACTCGAGGAAGTTTCGGGTGATCGCGTCGATTTCGGTGAGACGGAGCTCGGCGAGCTTCCGCAGAGTGCGGAAGAGCTCGCACACCTCCTCTCCGGCCAACCGGTAGGTCACGTAGGTCCCCTGCCGCTCGGTCTCGACCAGGCGCGCGGCATGGAGGAGGCGCAGGTTCTTGGAGGTACAGGCGACGCTCTGGCCGGCTTGCCGGGCCAGGGACTCGACGGTCCGCGGTCCCTGGCATAAGAGGTCGAGGAGCTCCAAGCGGGTTGGGCTGGCGACGGCCTTGCCCAGCCGCGCGAGCTGGTCGTAGATAGCGTCTTTGAACTGACGGTTGGAGAGAGTCATCGGTGGTCTCCCTCAACTATTCAACGGAAAAGTTGATTATGACGCGTGAACGACTCTCCTGTCAAGGGGCTTGGCCGGACGCTAGCGGTTGGGTCGCCGAGGTGCTTGGCGGGGTAGATGGGTAGGTGAAGGTCTGAGAAGCAGTCCACCTCCCGGCTCAGCGACTCGCGCCCCAGGGTAGACGCGCAGAACGTCGACTAGGTGCGCGAGGAACTTCCTCTTGAAGTCCCGTAGTCGCCCGTAGTCGGCACCGAACTGGGTCTGGAGCCCTTCCCAGGGAATGAGGCACGGCTTCCGGAGGTAACTCATCCGGTAGGTGAGCCACGAGTAGATGTCGAGGGCCAACGGTGAGCCCTTGAGAGCCTTGAGAGCGCGGAGGTCGATCGGCACGGCGTGGGCGACGAGCTCGTCGTAGAACTCAGAGCTCAATACGACGACCGAGTT
>JAAENP010000272.1 GCA_024224155.1 bacterium | reverse complement strand
GTGGAGCGCCTTGGCGATGGCGTTCTCCTCAAAGGTCGCACCGTTCTCCTCACACACCGGCAGAAGGGCGAGGCCCGGCAGCGTCTCGATTTCGAATTCACCGTCGCCCAGACGGGTGACCGCCAGCCGGAACTCGCGCAGCTTCCCGGCGTTGGTGGTGGCGCAATAGAGCTTCACCCGGCCGCCTCGATGACCGCCCTCTGCCGGGCGGTGAGGTCGCGAATCCCGTCCCGCGCAATTGCCACCAGGCGGCTGAGCTGCGTGTCATCGAATGGGGTCTTCTCGGCGGTGGACTGCACTTCGACAAACTTGCCTCCGCCGGTCATCACGACGTTCATGTCGACGTCCGCGCTCGAGTCTTCCTCGTAGCAGAGATCGAGCAGCGCCTCGCCGTTGACGATTCCGACACTGGTGGCGGCTACCGAGTCGCGCACTGGGTCTTGCTTGAGCGTGCCATATTGTCGAAGCTGGCCGATCGCGAGTTGTAGCGCCACCCACGCGCCGGTGACGGACGCGGTGCGAGTGCCGCCATCCGCCTGAAGAACGTCGCAATCGACTATGAGCGTTCTCTCGCCAAGGATGCTCATGTCGATCACCGCCCTGAGCGACCGGCCGATCAGGCGCTGGATCTCGAGCGTGCGGCC
>JAAENP010000271.1 GCA_024224155.1 bacterium | reverse complement strand
TCGTAGGCGAAGGCCCGGGCATAGTGGGCCACGGCCTTCTTCCGCTGGTTGCGCGCGTCGAACAACATACCCAGTTGATAGAGCGCTCGGGCATGGCGGGGCTCGATCTCGAGCACGTCCCGGTACTCCGCCTGAGCTTCTCTCAAGCGCCCCGACTGCTGCAGGAGAACGCCGAGATTGAACCGCGCCAGAGCGCTGTCGGGGGCGAGCTCGATGGCTCGCCGATAGGCGCCTTCCGACTCCTCCAAACGTCCCGAGAGCATCAGCAGGTTGCCGTGGTCATTGTGGACCTCGGCGTCATAGGGCCTCTCGGCCACCTGCTCCTGCTGGGCTGCCAGGGCCTTGGCCAGATTCGGCGGCCCGGTGGCGGCGACCGTCGCGACGACGAGCGAAGAAGCACCGAGAATCCCGACGGCGACCTGAGCCACCGTCTGCCAGCGGAAGATCGTCTGCCAGCGGACCCTCGTCCGGTTGTGAACCAACGTCTTGTCTCTGACCAAGGTCTTCTCCTTCATGGTGCCTCTCACGGCGACTCCGGAGGCGGTTCCTGATGGTGGCGAGCGATCGGTTCTTTCCAGCAAGGCCAGGCAGCTATCGGCGAACGGGCTTCGCCTTCAGCTTCATCTTGCCGTCCTGAACCGCGATGCGAAACTGGATCTCCCGGCAGCCGGTCTTGGCGCGCACCACTTCCGCCTGACGGTGAATATACGAGCGAAATCGTTCGAGGTCCATGGCGGAGCCGGGCCGATAGAGCCCCCGGTAGAGCGCCTCGACCGCCGACGAGCTCTCTCGATCTCCGAGGACGACCCCCTTCCTCGGATCCGGCAGCTTCGCCTCCGCGGCC
>JAAENP010000270.1 GCA_024224155.1 bacterium | reverse complement strand
TTTTATGTAGTCATGTATTGTAAGATATTGGGGTTGACACTGGTGGGTTTCTTCGATTCTGTTTGCGCATGTACGTTGCCAAGGTGCCGAACCGGAACTCACGGCCCGCTATCCTGCTGCGGGAGAGCTACCGCGAGGGCGACAAGGTCAAGAACCGCACCCTCAAGAACCTGACCGACTGGCCCAGCGACCGGGTCGAGCTGTTGCGCGCGGTGCTGCGCGGCGAGCCACTGGTGCCCGCCGGCAAAGGCTTGGAGATCATCCGGGCGTTGCCGCACGGTCATGTCCAGGCGGCGCTGGAGACGGCCCGCCACATCGGCCTCGAGGCTTTGCTGCCGCGTGGCCCGGAGCGTCGCCGCCAGCTAGCCCTGGCGTTGATCGTCGCCCGGCTGCTGGAGCCGGCCGCCAAGCTGGCCACGGCACGGGCGCTTGACGAGAAGACCGCGCATCACTCGCTGGGTGCCACGCTCGGGCTCGGCCGGGTCGGCGTCAAGGAGCTCTATCGGAGCCTCGACTGGCTGGGCGCGGCGCAGCCGCGCATCGAGACCACCCTGGCGCGCCGCCACCTGAGCGAGGGCACCCTGGTGCTCTACGACCTGACCTCGACCTATCTGGAGGGCCGCTGCTGCGAACTGGCCCGCTACGGCTACTCCCGCGACCACCGGCGCGACAAGCTGCAGATCGTCATCGGCCTGCTGTGCAGCGCCGAGGGCTGCCCGATCGCCGTCGAGGTGTTCGAGGGCAATCGCAGCGACCCGAGCACGCTCGGTGACCAGATTGCCAAGCTCAAGGGCCGCTTCCGGCTGCGCCACGTGGTTCTGGTCGGCGACCGCGGGATGATCACCAGCGCCCGCATCGAGGACGAGCTGCGCCCGGCCGGCTTCGATTGGGTGACCGCGCTGCGCGCGCCTGCGATCCGTAAGCTCGCCGCCGAGGATGGCCCGCTCCAGCTGTCCCTGTTCGACCAGCTCGACATGGCCGAGATCACCAGCCCCGACTTTCCCGGCGAGCGCCTCATCGTCTGCAAGAACCCGGCGCTGGCCGAGCAGCGAACCCGCAAGCGCGCCGAGCTGCTCGACGACGCCGAGCGCGCGCTCACCCGCCTGCAGGCCCGGGTCAGGCGCAAGCGACAGCCACTCAGGGGCGCCGCCGAGATCGGCAAGGCGCTCGGCGCCCTGTGCGCCCGCTCCAAGGTAGCCAAGCATTTCCAGACCACCATCACCGACGACGATCTCAGCTTCCACCGCGACCAGGCCTCGATCGACGCCGAGGCCGCGCTCGACGGCTTCTACGTCCTGCGCACCAGCCTGTCCAAGGAGGCCCTCGATGCCGAAGCCACCGTGCGGGCATACAAGAGCCTCGCCCTGGTCGAGCGCGCGTTCCGATGCCTCAAGACCGTCGATCTCGAGGTCCGGCCCGTGTTCCACTGGGTGGGCCCGCGCGTGCGCGCCCATGTCTTCCTCTGCATGCTCGCCTATTACCTCGAATGGCACATGCGATCACGCTTGGCCCCGATCCTGTTCGACGATCACGACAAGGCCAGTGCCGAAGCCCAGCGCGCCTCACCCGTCGCAAAGGCCGAGCCTTCCGAGGCCGCCAAACGCAAGGCGAAGACCAAACGAACCGACGACGACCTACCGGTCCACAGCTTTCGCTCGCTCCTCGCTGACCTCGCTTGTCTCACCAAGAACACAGTTCGCTTCGGCAAAAAGCAAACCATGGAGATCCTCGCTAAGCCCACGCCTACACAACAGCGCGCACTCGACCTCATCGGCTCCAAACAAGCCCTGTAGTCAGTGAGCAGAAAATTCTGCTCACGTTTCGAATCGCTTACGCTCTTTATGGGGCCAAGTTCAGCCTAGTTATCAACGGCATCGCGCAGACGGTCGCATCGGGCGCTTCGGTTTCGGTCGGCCCCTCGGACCGGATCCAGATCCAGG
>JAAENP010000269.1 GCA_024224155.1 bacterium | reverse complement strand
CTACCGCCGAGCGCTTCCGCGCGGCGCCCGCGTCCAGCTGGTCCTCGCAGCGACGACCAAGGAGGCCGATCTCCGCATGCAGTCCGCCCACTACCGGCCGCTGGGCCTGAGCTCGGTGACCCTGACCCAGGTCGACGAGAGCGGCTGGTTCCAGCCTCGGCGGGCTCGCGAGATTCTCGAGGAGCAGTTCCAGACCAAGACGCTGAGAGCGTTCGGACTTGGTGACGGCAAGGACCAGGCCGTGCAGGCGGCGGCGCTGGCGCTGTCCTACGCCCGCGAGACGCAGCAGAACGAGTTGCAGCACATTCGCAGCCTCGTCGTGCGCTCGCCATCCGGGCATCTCCAACTCGACGCGACCACGCTGGCCAACCTGGAGGTGTTTCGCAATCTCCGAACCGGGTCGCGCAGTGGCACTTTGCTCGGGATTCTGGATCGAACCGTCACGCCTCCCGGAGGCCGCCTGTTGAGGTCCTGGCTGGGCAGGCCGCTGCGGTCGGAGTCTGAGATAGAAAGCCGGCAGAGCGCGGTCGGCGAGTTGATCGAGCAGCAAGAGGCCCGCGATAGGGTGCGGGATCTGTTGCGCTCGGTCGGTGATCCGGCGCGGCTGCTGGCCCGAGGCGTACTGGGCTCCCTGTCGCCCAGGGAAGCCGACGCGCTGCGTTCGGCGCTGACCGTGTCGCCGGCGATTCTGGCGGAAGTCGCACGGCTGCAGGGCCCTCTGCCGAGCGAGCTCGCGGCAACCGATCCGGTTTCGGATCTGCAGGCCGAGCTGGATAGGGTGCTGGCCGAGAGCCCCGCGATGAGCGTGGCAAAGGGGGGCGTGATCGCAGCCGGCGTCGACGCGGAGTTGGATCGCTACCGATCGCTCACCCAGGACACCAAGAAGCACCTGGCGGCGCTCGAGGCGCGAGAGCGCGAGCAGACGGGGATCGCCTCGCTCAAGATCCGCTTCAACAGGGTCTTCGGCTACTACCTGGAGGTGACCAAGGCGAACCAGGGCCTGGTGCCCGAACGCTACGTCCGCAAGCAGACCCTGGTCAACGCAGAGCGCTACATCACTCCCGAGCTCAAAGAGCTCGAAGAACAGGTGCTGGAGGCCGAAGAACGGCAGATCGAGCTCGAGGACCGTCACTACCGAGCATTGCTGACCGCGATCGTGTCGGCGGGTCCGCGCGTGCGAACGCTGGCGGACGTGTTGGCCCGCGTCGACGTACTCGGTGCACTCGCGGAAGTCGCGGCCCGCAACGGCTACTGTCGTCCCGTCATGCGACCGGCCGGCGAGCCTATTCGGGTCGAAGACGGCCGGCACCCGGTGGTCGAGAAGCTCACTTCGGAGACGTTTGTCCCCAACGACCTCGATCTCGGCGGTGAATCGGGCGAGGTCGTCATCCTCACCGGTCCCAACATGGGTGGCAAGTCGACCTATCTGCGTCAGAACGCGTTGATCGTGTTGATGGCCCAGGCGGGCTCGTTCGTGCCGGCGAAGCGCGCCGAAATAGGGTTGGTCGATCGCATCTTCACTCGTGTCGGTGCGAGCGACGACCTCACGCGGGGTGAGTCGACGTTCATGGTCGAGATGGTCGAGACCGCCAACATCCTCCGTCACGCCACCAGGGAGAGCCTCGTAATCCTGGACGAACTCGGCCGCGGCACGGCCACCTTCGACGGGCTTTCGTTGGCCTGGGCAACGGTCGAGTTCTTGCACGAGAGGGCCGGCTCCAAGGCGCTCTTCGCGACTCACTATCATGAGCTGACCGAGCTCGAGGGGCTCTTCGAGAGGGTGGTGAATCGAACGATGTCGGTGAAGGAGTGGGAGAACCGTATCGTCTTCCTGCACCGTGTCGTTTCCGGTAGTGCCGACAAGTCCTACGGTTTGCACGTCGCTCGCCTGGCCGGGATGCCCGGCGAGGTGATCGATCGAGCGGGTCAGATTCTGGCCAATCTCGAAGCGCAGGAGTATGACGTGGCGGGAAGGCCACGTCTGGCCGCGGGCTCAGAGGTGGTTGAAAACAAACCGGGGCAACTCGGTCTGTTCGCCCCTGCGGACGAGCTGGTGGCCTCGATTCTGCGGGAGGTCAACCTGGATCGGATGACGCCGCTCGCGGCTCTGAATCTGCTCCAGAGCCTGAAGTCGCGGCTGGATTCGTAGCGGCCCGCCCGCGCCCAGGCCGAAACGAGAGTGTCGCGCCGGTGCCGCCTCTCTGGGAGCCATCAGTAGATGGAGAGGCTCCTTCCGAGGCGCACGCGACGCTCCTTCATTGACCGGGAAGGGGCGGGCCAGGTCGACCTGACCGCGATAGGTCACTGACTGCTCGGTGCGGCGTCTCGTGGCAAAACGAGTCGGGAGGGGACACGATGGAATCGTGTCCCCGAGCTAGAACGGGATGTCGTCGTCGTCCGGGCCGCTTGCGCCGCCGGTATCGGCCGACGGGCCTCCGCCCGCGTTGTACCTGCCACTGCCTCCACCGGAGTAGCTGTCGGAACCGCCTCGGCTTCCCAGCATCTGAAAGTTGTCGCACACGATCTCGGTCCGGTATTTCTTCTCCCCGGTCTGTTTGTCGTCCCAGGAGCGGGTCTGGAGGCGTCCCTCGACGAAGATCTGGCGGCCCTTGGACAGGTACTGACCCGCTATCTCGGCCTGGCGGCCCCAGCAGACGATGTTGTGCCATTCGGTCTGTTCCTGGCGGTTGCCATCGCGGTCCTTCCACTTGCGATTGGTGGCAAGGCTGAAAGAGGCTACGTTCTGTCCCGAGGGAGTCGAGCGAACTTCCGGATCACGGCCGAGGTTTCCGATCAACATCACTTTGTTGAGCATGTTTGTCTCCTACTATTCTTCGGGTTGATGTTCTCTTCTGGGCTCAGTGGCCAGCACTTTCACGGGGTCCGAAGAGTCGGTAAGCTATCACAGCGACAAGCTCGATTCGTGAGCCGAAACCGGCCTTCAACCCCACCTGGATAGACGCAAAACGTGCGCATCGTCTTGCAGAAAGTTTCGCGCGCTGAGGTTCGGGTCGAGCGGATGCAGGTTGCCACGATCGGGCCCGGGCTGGTGGCGTTGATCGCGGTCGAGCGCGGGGACAACGAATCCACGGTGGCCTCGGCAGTCGATAAGCTGTCGAACGTGCGCTGCTTCCCGGACGAGAACGGGCGCATGAACCTCGATCCGGCGCGGGCGGGAGCCGAGTTCCTGTTGGTCTCGCAGTTCACCCTGGCCGCCCGCCTCGATCGGGGACGTCGCCCGTCGTTCGAAAGGGCGGCACAACCGGCCCGGGCTGAGAAACTGCTGGAGCTGTTGGCCGACGGTCTTCGCCGACAAGATCATGCGGTGGCCGTGGGCCGATTCGGAGCCCACATGGAAGTCGAGCTGGTCAACGACGGCCCGGTGACGCTGATCCTCGAGCTTGGTGCCTAGCTGACCGGGACGACGTCGAGTGGGATCGGCATGAAGGAAAGCGCGAAGATCAGTAGACAGAGCCAGCCGACGGCTCTGTGCCTGGGCTCGAGCCCGAGCGCTTCGTCCGCTACCGGTGGGTGGCGCAGTCCGATGATGAGAATGATCAGGCACCATAGCAACCAACCGAGCCAGAAGTAGCTGCAGGCGGCCAGTGCGATCCACAACGGCAGGGCGAGCTTGTGCTGGAGGCGGCCGGCGAGCGCATAGAGGATGTGCCCGCCGTCGAGCTGTGCCAGCGGCAGCAGGTTGAGAGAAGTCGCCAACAGACCCACCCAGGCGGCGAGGGCGAATGGGTGCAGGTTGAGAACGGTGTTCTCGGGGAGGGGGCCGTGAAACGCCCAGGTCGTGATCTGGGAGGCCAGAGACTGCCCGGGCAGAAAGAGGAGGGCGCGTGCGGCTTCCGCGGGAGCTGGCTCGTACGGGGCGGGTTCCGAAAGGGCGATGCCGATCAGGAGAAACGGAGCCAGAACCACGAAGCCAGCCAGCGGACCTCCCGCGCCAACGATCAGAAGCTCACGCCGATTTCGAATCGGGCTTCGGATCTTGATGAAGGCGCCCAAGGTACCTAGAGCGAAGGGCACGGGCAGGAAATAGGGCGGAGTCGACGGCAGCCGGTAGCGGCGGCAGGGCAGGTAGTGCCCGAGCTCGTGGCAGAGCAGGATCACCAGCAGTGGGATCGAGAAGCTGATGCCCGCGACCAGCATGCCGGGATCGCTCCACACCGTACGAATGGTCTCGAAGCCCATCCACATTCCGAGATCCGTGCTGTCCTCGGTGTGCGTCGCGACCGACCATATGGCGCCCAGGGTCGTGGTCGTGAACAGGGCAAGGAGGAACAGAGCCGCGGCGAGGCCCAGTTGCCAGGTCTTGTGTCCCGGCCGTGGGAAATCCGCGGCCGGGAGAGCGTTGCTTTCCACCGGTCGCGAAACGGCTAGATCCCGCGGAGCTCTTTGCCCGGCTTGAAGCGGACAGTCTTGCCGGGGGCTATCGCCACCTCGACGCCCGTCTTCGGGTTCCGACCGATGCCACGCTTGCGGTCCCGTACCTGAAAGACCCCGAATCCTCGCAACTCGATGCGCTTGCCCTGGCGCAGCGCAAGCTTCATAGCGTTCAGGATCGTGTCTACGGCGAGTGCCGCCTTGACCCGAGAGACGTCGGAGGTTTCGGCAACGCGAGTGACGAGGTCGTTCTTGATCATTTTGGAGGGCGCCCAATGTAGCAGCGCACTCGACGAAGTGTCAACGAAGTTTCAGGTTGTTTGCAGTTTGCGTCTCAAGATGCATCGCTCGAAGGCAAGAGCCGTCATGGAGCCCAGCTTTTTCAGGAAATCCAGGTCGATGTCGGAGAGACCGGCATCGCCCCGATCGACGTAGGCCGCGCAGACGAGCTTGCCCCGGATGGCTACCCGTAGCAGCAAGCACTCGCGCTCGAGGGAGCCGCCCCAGCAGCGCGCCAGCGCTTTGTGGGCGGGCGTCGATTCCAGCCGGCCCGTAAACAGGGCGGCACCTTTTGACAAGGTCCGAAACACCGTAGCGTGATGTAGCCCCACCGAGTAGTGGCGGAACCAGTCGAGGTTCAAGTCGGAACCGTGACTCATCCATCCGGTCACCTCTTCGTGACCCGAAGACACTCTGAACAGGAGCACCCTCGGAAACTGCCCGGCGAGAACCTGGATCAGAGCCGCACCGATCTGGGACGCCGTTTCCGCATCGCTCAACCTCTGGCCGTACAGCTCGTGATCGGTGCCTTCGGTGGGAGCGACGGCCTCCGCCGAGGTTCTCAGCTCCGGCATCGGTCCCCGGCTGGCCTCGAGGGCGGCGCGCTCCTCGGGAGTTAGGGGAATGGCCTGCCGATCGAACTTCGGAGGAGAGAACACCCGTCTTCGTGACACGGAGGAGGGGCTGTTCGGCGCGCCGGGCCGGAGGTAGGCTGGGACCGGGCTGAGAGCGGGACCGTTGGCGGCCCCAGCGGGGGAGTCCTGCCGGCTATCGGCGGTCTCGAGAAGGCTCCGGAACCGCAGCGGAATGTCGCTGCCGTAGTAGCGGTGCAGCGCGTCGACGATTCTCAGCTCGCTGGCAATGTGTGGCCGGATCCGCTGACCCATCGAAAATGAGAGCTCGTCTTCCAGAGCGAGGTCACCGGCATCGACCAGCGCCACGTCGATGCGTCCCGTTGAGTACCGAAACGGTATCGCAGAACAGTTCAGTGCAGTCGATCTGGGCAGGAGTCCGATCATCTCGGGCGACAGGTCCTGCAGATCCTCCCTGGTGGCTGTTGGCGCGTGGAGCTGTTCGGACAGCACCGCGAGCAGGTCTTCTTCTCCGAGCGCCCCGATTTCGAGCAGACATGTGCCGAGTCGACCCCCGAAGTTGCGCTGCCGTTCGAGGGCCCTGTCCAGCTGTCTCTCGGTGAGCAAGCCCCGGGAAATCAACAGGGCGCCGAGTTCCGTTTTGGGCATCTACAAACTTACTCGATTAAGCCCAGTGTTTTCAGGGGTTACCAGTCGCTACGGAATTATAGGAACGGCGCATTCGGTTGTAAAGAAAAAGGAACGATTGGTATTGTGCCGCCGATGCGCGTTATTCCCCGGAACTGGCTGAGATCGAGCGCGGCGCTCATGGTGCTCTTGGTGGCGACCTCGGCGATGGCGCAGGAGCGAGCCGGCGTGACGTCGGACGAGACTACCGAGTCCTCTGTGGCGACCGAGGAGGCGCGTTATCTGTTCGCCCTCGCGCAGGCCCTTCGTCACGAAGCGGACTACAAGGGAGCGCGCGAAGCGTTCGAACGCGCCGTGGCAGCGGAGCCGTCGGAACCGTACTTGAGACTCTCGTTCGCCGAGTTTCTCTATCAGCTCGGGGAGCTGGATGCGGCGTCACAACAGGCATCCGCGGCACGGGGACTGGGCCCTGAGAACCCGGAGGCGTTGCGCTTGCTGGCGAGGATCGAGCTGCGCCAGGCCGACAAGTCGCCCGAAGCGCTCGAGAACGCTATCCGCCTTTTTGAGGAGTTGAGACAGCTCCTCCCCGAAGATGTCGAATCGAGGGTCAACTCTGGCCGCCTCCTGATCAACCTGGGTCGCTTCGACGAGGCGGTTTCGGCGTTGCGTGAGGCCTACGAGCTCAGACCCGGGGACCTGCGCCTGGCCTCGATTCTGATGACCGCCTATCAACGCTCGGAGAATCGGGCCGAAGCCGAGAAAGGACTGCGCGAGTTGCTTGCGCGGTACCCCGAGTTCCTGGATGCGCGCCTGACGCTGGCCAATCTTCTGGCCGAACAGCAGCGTCACGCCGATTCCGTGGCGGTACTCGAGGGCGGGGCCGACGCTCAGCGCGACAGCCTCGAGGTGCTTCGACTCCTGGCGCTGGAGCTCTATCGGGTGGGGGCCTGGCAGAAGTCGCTCGAAGCCAGCGAAAGGTGGCTCGAGGTCGCCCCGGGCGAGCCGCCAGCTGTTTATTTGAATGCCCTGGCCCTGTCGGCCCTGGCCCGGTTCGTCGAAGCCGAGGCCGGCCTGCGTGTCCTCTACGAAGCCGACGAGAGGTCTTTCGACGTTGCGCGCGTGCTGGCAGAGGTCGTGGAGCGGCAAGGGAGGGCGGCGCAAGCCGCCGAGATTCTCTCGAGGGCCGCTGAAAGCCTCGAGGCCGACGGACAGGCCGACCAGGCATTGCGAACGAGGCTCGAGTTGGTCGACCTGGAAGTCCGAGCAGGGAACTGGGAGCGGGTCCTCGAGATAACCGACAGGCTCTCGGCTTCGGCAGCCTTGCCCTCGGAGGGTGATCTGAAGCTGGTTCGAGGCCAGGCTCTGCTCGAGATGGGACGCACCGAGGAGGCGATCGATCTCTTCGAGAAGTTGGGGTCGGATGCCGAGGTCGGTCATCGGGCGCGAGCGCGCGAGGCGGAAGCTCTTTTTCGGGCGGGTAGGACCGAGGCAGCCGAGAAGAAGCTGATGCGCCTTTCCGAGACCGGCGACATCCAGCAAGTGGTCCTGGCCGCTCGGACGCTGCATCGACTGGAGCTCTACGAGAAGGCGATTCCGCTGTGGCTGGACGCCAAGAACGAGGA
Source organism: bacterium (assembly GCA_024224155.1). Lineage (NCBI taxonomy): Bacteria > bacterium. The sequence continues at coordinate 30,308 of JAAENP010000269.1, read as the reverse complement.
TCCCGAGGCGCTGGACGTCCGGTTCTGGTTGGGCAGCGCCTACGAACGCAGCGGTCGGAGAGACACGGCGATTCAGGAGTTTCGCGATTTACTGGCTCGGGACGAGTTGTTCGCACCGGCGTTGAACTACCTGGGCTACATGTGGGCCGAGCGCGGCGAGAACCTCACCGAAGCCGTGGATCTGGTGAAGAAGGCCGTCGCTCTCGAGCCCAACAACGGTGCTTACATAGATTCTCTCGGCTGGGTCTACTATCAGATGGGCGACTATGAATTGGCGAGAGGGCACCTCGAGAAAGCGGCACGGCTGGTGGGCGAGGATGCGGTGGTTTTCGAGCACCTGGGAGACCTCTACGCCACGCTGGGGCGGCGCACCCTGGCTGCCGAGTCCTATCAGAAGGCCCTGGCCCTGGCGGACGACAACGAAGAAGCGGTTCGGCGAAAACTCGAGCAGCTGAACGGCGACTCCTGACCGCGGTGATCTCGAGCCGGCTTCTGACCGCGGCAACGCTGCTCGGCACGCTGGCAGGTGGCTGTGCTCATACACTGCCGATCGAAGCGGTCGCTGGTGGCGACTCGCCTCTGCCGACCGGGCTGCTCGCCGAAGATCTCGGCACGCAGAGCCTGTTTCGAGTGCACTACAGTGGCCAGGCGGGCTCCGGAGCTTTCCGGCTCGTTCTGAAACTCGAAAGTGCCGACCGCTATCTGGTCGAGACCCGGGACCGATTTGGCCGGGGACTCTGGCGAATCGCAGCGGGTCCTACCGGTACCGTCCTGGTCGATGACCGCCAGGATTTGTTCTGCGTGAGCGACGGCGAGATCAGGATTCCAGAGATGGCTTTGGAAACGCTGCCGATCAGAGAGCTGCCGGCGATTCTGCTGGGCAGGTTGCCCGGAGGACTCGAGCCGGGTGCCTCCGAAGGAGAATACCGGGATCGCCAGGGTCGTCGCTGGACCGTGGCCGTCACCGGGGCACGGCTCTCAAGATGGACGGTTTGGCAAGCGGGCGCGCCCTGGCTGTGGTGGCTTCAGGAGGCCGCCGGCCAAGGAGTGCTCTCCCATCGTGCCGGCACCCAGCTGCGATGGAGACGGGTGGCCGGAGAGCCCATGATCGGGGAGATTCCTCCGCTTGCCCTGACGCCCGACCACATCGAGATCGGCTGTGAGGATTGGCCGACTCCGGCCGAGAATGCCGCAGATGGGCATTGAATTTCGGCCACGGTTTGCTACCATGAGCCGCTATTGGAGCGGTGGCACGGGCGGCCGGCCTGCGCTCTTTTTTGCCAGACCATAAAACGCAAGTCACAGCAGGGTTTCCGGGGATGCTGGAGGGTTCTCCAGGGTGTGCTGCGGCTGGCTCGCGAGATGGAGAGGTCGATGAGAATTACAGACATCAAGGTTTTCCCGGTGCGCGAGGAGAAGCTCAAGGCGTTCATCTCGATCGTTCTCGACGAGTGCTTCATGGTGAACGACATCAAGGTCATCAAGGGGAAAGAGGGCTTCTTCATCAGCATGCCCAGCCGTCGGAAGCGCAACGGCAAGTTCAAGGACATCGCCCATCCGCTCAACAACGAAACCCGCCAGGCCATGGAGATGGAGATCCTTGCGGCTTACGAAGGGGAGCTCGCGGGGACCTCGGAAGCGGAGCCCCAGGTCAAGGCTCGCCCCACCGGTGGTGGGGAGGTCGAGAAGCCTCGCTCCGAGCCCAGGAGGAGAGAGCCGGTTGCGGCCGAGGTCGAAGCGGTCGAACCGCCGGTCGTCGAGTCGGAATCTGTACCCAAACCGGAGAGCCGACCAGAGGTTGAGCCTCAGCCCAGCGCCCGGAAGGTCGACGGCGACGCTCCCGGGGAAGGCGAAGATGACTCCGCCGGCGGGGAGGGCGCCGACAAGTCGCTGGAGGAAGTGACGGAGCTCCATCTGCGCGATTCCTTTTGGGGCACCTAGGAGAGCGCTGACGAGCGTGCTGCCGAGCTATGGCAAACTCGCAAGGACTACTGGGGCGTCGCCAAGTGGTAAGGCACCGGACTTTGGATCCGGCATTCGCAGGTTCGAATCCTGCCGCCCCAGCCAATGTCACGATTTCCAGTTTCAGCATGTTCTGGACAAACCAAATGGATAGAGCCCGATGTACGGTGAACTGAAGATCTTCAGCGGCGGTGCCCACCCGAGTCTGTCGAGGGAGATCGCGGAGTGCCTCCAGATACCCCTGGGCAAGGCCGACCTCTACAACTTCTCCGACGGCGAGATCTTCTGCCAGATCGACGAAAACGTTCGCGGCGGCGACATCTTCGTAGTTCAGCCCACCTGCACGCCGGTGAACGAGAATCTGATGGAGTTGCTGATCATCATGGATGCTCTGAAGCGAGCGTCCGCGTTCCGGGTCACCGCGGTGGTCCCCTACTACGGCTACGCCCGGCAGGACAAGAAGGACAAGCCGCGAGTGCCGATCACCGCCAAGCTCGTTGCGGATCTTCTCTCCAGCGCCGGGGCAGACCGGATTCTGACGATGGATCTGCACGCGGCGCAGATCCAAGGTTTCTTTGACGTGCCCGTCGATCATCTCTTTGCTGCTCCCGTGATCCTGGAGGCGATTCGGGCCCTCGAGATGCCCGACCTGGTGATCGTGTCTCCGGACGCGGGAGGCGTAGAGCGCGCCCGGGCGATCGCCAAGCGGCTGCAAGCGGGATTGGCCATTATTGACAAACGGCGGGTGGCGGCGAACGAGGCCGAGGTCCGGCACATCATCGGCGAGGTCGAGGGCAAGAATGTCTTGATCCTGGACGACATCATCGATACCGCCGGAACGTTGTACAAATCGATCGAAGCCCTGCACAAAGAGGGTGCTCGGCGGATCTTCGCGGCCGGCGTCCACGCAGTGCTGTCCGGGCCGGCCATCGACCGTTTGATGGACTCGGCGGTCGAGTCCGTTCTGATCACCAATACGACACCGCTCGAGGACAAGCTCGAGCGCTGTTCGAAACTGAAACCGTTTTCGGTAGCTCCGCTGCTCTCGGAGGCTATACAGAGGATTCACACCAACAGTTCGGTGAGCTCGCTTTTTGTCTGAGCCCGCCGCGAGGAGTCGTCATGGACGAACTGACATTGGAAGTTCAACGGAGAGAACAAACGGGAACCGGGCCGAACCGGCGCTTGCGCAAGGCGGGTCTACTGCCGGCTGTCGTCTACGGAGGCGGCAAGGACTCGGTTCCGATTCAAGTCGATCAGAAGTTGATTCACCGTCTGCTGAAGGAGGTCGGCGGCGAGAACGCCGTGTTCTTGCTCAAGCTGGCAGGTACGGCCAAGAGCCGTCACACGATGGTTCGCAAGATCGACATCGATCCGATCTCCCGGCAGATAAGCCACATCGATTTTCAACGAATCGACATGGCTCAGAAAGTTAAGGTTCAGGTCAACATCGAGGTCGTGGGCGAGTCGATCGGCGTCAAGACCGAGGACGGCGTGCTGGACTTCGTCAATCGAGCCGTGGAGGTCGAATGCCTGCCGGACAAGATCCCGCAGGTGATCGAGGTCGATGTCAGCGGGCTGCATACCGGACAGCACCTAGAAGCCAGCGATCTGGTAATCCCGGAGGGAGTCGAGATTCTGGACGACCTGACCAAGGTCATCGTGTCGATCGCTCACGCCCGGGTGAGCGAGGTCGAGGAGGGCGAGGAAGAAGAGCTGCTCCTGGAGGCCGAGGCGGAAGAGCCCGAGGTCATCGGACGCGGCAAGGAGGAGTCCGGGGAGTCTGCGGGCGAGTAGCCGCAGGGAACCCGGGACGTGACGCCGACTTCGGAGGAGTCGCGAGCCCTCATCGTGGGGCTCGGGAATCCGGGAGAAAAGTACCGAGAGACGCGCCACAACCTCGGATTTCGGGTTCTGGACGAGTTGACCCGGAGATGGCGACTCGGAGAGCGCCGGCTCGAGTGCAATGCACTCGTGGCGAGCTCGGGACGGGCCCTTCTGGCATGGCCACAGACCTACATGAATAGAAGCGGCTATTCCGTAAGATGCCTCGTGGAACGACATGGCTTCGAGCCGAGCGACATTCTCGTGGTCTACGATGACGTGGCGCTGCCCCTGGAGAGGCTCAGATTGCGAAGGAAGGGTGGGCCGGGAGGACATCGGGGCATGGAGTCGGTTATTCGGAACCTGCGCACCGACGAGATCGCCCGACTGCGCCTCGGCATCCTGCCGGACCAGGAAATGGACGAGGAGGAGTTGTCCGACTTCGTCCTGGCTCCGTTCGTTCCAGAAGAGATCGAGGCGGTTGGTGTCATGGAGAAACGCGCCGCGGATGCCTGCGAGAGCTGGCTGCGCGATGGATTTGAAGTCACGATGAACCGTTACAACGGATAGAGGAACAGGAGGAAGCTACGGTGGAGTTCCAACAAATGACATATCTGGTGCCGATCTGCGGCGTCGCGGCATTGATTTTCGCTTGGCTGCGCAGCGCCGAGATCACGAAGCAAGAGGCCGGCACCAAGGAAATGGCGGTCATAGCGCGCCACATCTCCGAGGGCGCGATGGCGTTTCTGCGACGGGAGTATCGCGTCTTGGCGATATTCGTCGTAGCCGCAGCCGTGCTCCTGAGCTGGGCCAACAGCGGCAACGCGGAGAGCTCGAAGCTGATCGGGGTTTCGCTGATCGCCGGTGCCTTCTGTTCCGCTCTCGCCGGCTACTTCGGCATGAAGATCGCGACGAAGGCGAACGTACGGACCGCCGCCGCGGCTCGCTCGGGTCTCAATCCGGCACTGAAAATCGCCTTTTCGGGTGGTTCGGTCATGGGGTTTTGCGTCGTCGGACTTGGCATTCTGGGCCTTTCGGGGCTCTACCTGGTCTACATGAAGCTCTTTGACACCGGCTCGGCTCAGGCGGATCTCCTTCGCGTCGTTACCGTGCTGACCGGCTTCTCTTTCGGCGCCAGCTCGATCGCGCTTTTTGCCCGCGTGGGTGGAGGCATCTACACCAAGGCGGCCGACGTTGGCGCCGACCTGGTCGGCAAAGTCGAAGCCGGGATCCCGGAAGACGACCCTCGAAATCCGGCGGTGATCGCCGACAACGTGGGCGACAACGTGGGAGACGTTGCCGGCATGGGCGCGGATCTCTTCGAATCCTACGTCGGCTCGATCATCGGATCGCTGGTGCTGGGCGTCAACGCCACGACGTTGGCGGGTGAGGCCTATACGCCGGGCTTGGTGGTTCTGCCGCTGGTTCTGGCGGGCGTCGGCGTGCTCATCTCCCTGGCGGCGACGTTTCTGGTCCGCACCGCCGAAGGGGGCAATCCCGCTCACGCGCTCGACCGCGGCACCTTCGGGGCCGCGGCCGTCATGCTGGTCGCCATCTATTTCCTGGCGCAGCGGCTGCTCGACGGCACCTACGTCATCGCGGGTGCCGAGTTCGACGCTACCGGCGTCTTCTACGCCACCGTGGCCGGGCTCGCGGGGGGGGTCGCGATCGGCTTGATCACCCAGTACTACACGTCTGAAGCCAAAAAGCCGGCGCAGGAGATCGCCAAAGACAGCCTGACCGGCTCGGCAACGAACATCATCTCCGGGCTCGCGACCGGCATGCGCTCGACCGCTCTCCCGATCGTAGTTCTGGTGGCCGCGATTATCGTGGCCAACGACCAGGCCGGACTCTACGGCATCGCGATCGCGGCTCTGGGCATGCTCTCCACGACCGGGATTCAACTCGCGGTCGATGCTTACGGCCCGATTGCCGACAATGCCGGCGGCATCGCCGAGATGAGTGCTCTGGGCGCCGAAGTTCGCGCTCGAACCGACAAGCTCGATGCGGTTGGGAACACGACCGCCGCTATCGGCAAGGGGTTCGCAATTGGTTCGGCGGCGCTGACTGCGCTCGCGCTCTTCGCGGCCTTTCGAACCACGGTCGGTCTGGACGTGATCGATCTCTCGAATGCCAGGGTCATGGGAGGCCTGTTTGTCGGCGCGATGATGCCGTTTCTGTTTTCCTCGATGGCCATGCGAGCGGTGGGCCGCGCGGCCTTCCGGATGATCGAAGAGGTTCGGCGCCAGTTCCGTGAGATTCCGGGATTGATGGAGGGCACCGGCAAGGCCGAATACGCCAAGTGCGTCGACATTTCGACGCAGGCGGCGATCCGCGAGATGGTTGTGCCCGGGCTGATGGCGGTCGTCGTTCCAGTGGCGGTCGGCTTCTACGACACCGCGGCACTCGGCGGCCTCCTCGCAGGCGTGACGTCTTCGGGCGTTCTCATGGCAATCTTCATGTCCAACGCCGGTGGCGCCTGGGACAACGCCAAGAAGTTCATCGAGTCCGGAGCGCACGGCGGCAAGGGATCCGACGCCCACAAGGCGTCCGTCGTTGGAGACACGGTCGGTGACCCATTCAAGGACACCGCTGGACCGAGCCTGAACATCCTGATCAAGCTCATGAGCGTGGTGGCTTTGGTGATTGCACCGCTGCTGGTCTAGAAGAGCCGTTTACCGAAGAAACTCGGTTCGCTTGTGATTGAGTGAAAAACAGGTAGAATACGCCGGTTTCACAGGTGGCCGGTCCGCTGGGCCGGCTGCTAACTTCCACTCCCTGTTCCTCTTACGAAGAGAGGGACCGATTCTAGGCCGAAGGGAGGCTTAATCTAGATGGGTTTGTACGAATTAGCTGTCCTGTTCGATCCTCGTCTGCCCGACGAGGAAGTGGCCGGGCTGAGTGACGGCGTCAAGGAGTTGCTGACCAGCTTGGGCGCCGAGATAGTCAAGGAAGAGAGCTGGGGCAAGAAGCGCCTCGCCTATGAGATTCAGAAGCTGACCGAGGCTCGGTACGTGTTCTTCACGGTCAAGACCGAGGGGAGCAACCCGTTTCCAGAGGTGGAGCAGAGGCTGGAGCAGAACGACAAGGTGCTGCGTTACATGACGGTGCGGCTGGACGCCGGCCGGCTGCGGCGCCGAGGGGAGCCGGTCGTTGCGGAGGCGGTCCCGGCAGAGTCGGCACGCCCGATAGGCCCGGCTAGCCCGGCTAGCCCGGCTAGAAAAGAGGAGGCGTCATGAGGGGTCGACCAACACGCCGCAAGAAGAAGACATTCATCAAGCGTCGCAAGGTATGCCGCTTCTGCGCGGACAAGATCGAGACCGTGGACTACAAGGACACGCAGACGCTGCACCAGTTCATCGTCGACCGCGCCAAGATCCTGCCGAGCCGGATCTCCGGCACCTGCGCCAAGCATCAGCGAATCATCCAGCAGGCGATCAAACGCGCCCGGCACATAGCGCTGCTGCCGTACACGGCGGACTAGGAGCGACCCATGAAAGTCATCTTGATGCGAGACGTCCGGCACACCGGACACCGTGGCGAGGTTGTGAATGTGAAGTCCGGCTACGCGCGCAACTATCTGGTTCCGCAGGGTATGGCTCTCGAGGCCACTCCCGGCAACATCAAGTACTTCGAGCAGCATCGCCAGAAGATCGAGGTCAAGCACGAGAAGGAGCGCGAGACCGCGAGCGCCCGAGCGGCCGAGATCGGCGCCGTCGAGCTCGAGATTCCGAAGCGCGTCGGCGAGAGTGGGACTCTCTATGGGTCCGTCACCGCCAGCGAGATCGCCGAAGCCCTGGAAGCCAAGGACATCACGGTGGACAAGCGCCGCATCGACCTGGGTGGGGGAATCAAGGCGGTCGGCGAGCATCTCGTCAGACTCGAACTGCATTCCGAAGTAGCGGCCGAGATCAAGGTTCACGTCGTTCCGGAGCAGTAGGACCCCCATCTGGTACCGTCGATCTCTATGGCGGAAGATCCGGTAGCTGAGCCCACTCTGGATCGGTTTCTCGGAGAGCCGACCGAGGAGATAGCGGACTGGCGTTGGCTTTGGCAGGGCGATCACGAGTTCCCGATTCGCAGCCGGAGGGGCGCAGGGGGCAGGTTGGTTGTCTGGCTAAAGAAGCTCCTACGGCCGCTGGTGAGAGCTCCCCAGGCCGACATGTGGGATCGTCAGCGCCAGTTCAATCTGGTCTTGCTGGCACATCTGGAGAAGGTGAGAGACCTGCAGATCGGTCTGGGTGACCTGGGGCGCGATCTGCAGCGGGTTCAGGGCGAGATCGTGGGGGATCTACGGGAGGTGCAAAGCGATCTGGTCAACGACCTCGACAAGATCAACACCGATCTTCAAGAGCTAGATGTGGCCTTTGCGGTGTTCAAAGCCGAGGGCCTGAAGGACCTGGCTCGTCAGACCGAGGCACTGTTCAGCCTGCTGGACCAGAAGGTCGAGCGACTTCGCCACCAGGCGGGTGCTTTGGGGTCCGAGGCCCAACGTCCCAGGGGGCGGGGAAGTCCCCCCACTCGCTAGGGTGGTGATGAATCCGGCGGCTAGTGAGTAGACTCCCCGGGGGAGCTCCGAGGGGTTCCCGGAGAACTCACGTAATAACTACCAGAGCAAGGCAGGGAGAACACGATGTCCGATTCTGTTGAGAGTTTTGTCGAGAGAGTGATCGCCAAGAACCCAGCGGAGCATGAGTTTCATCAGGCCGTACGCGAGGTCGTCGAGTCGGTTTGGCCGGTCATCGAAAGCAACCCACGCTATCGGAGCGGCAGGATTCTGGAGCGAATGGTCGAGCCGGAACGGTTAGTGAGCTTTCGAGTTCCTTGGGTAGACGACCAGGGTGAGATTCAGGTCAATCGTGGCTTCCGGATCGAGATGAACAGTGCCATCGGCCCCTACAAGGGCGGCCTGCGGTTTCATCCCAGCGTCACCCAGGGGATCTTGAAGTTCCTGGCCTTCGAGCAAGTCTTCAAGAACAGCCTCACAACCCTGCCGATGGGAGGTGGCAAGGGCGGTTCCGACTTCGATCCCAAGGCAAAGAGCGACGGCGAGGTCATGCGGTTCTGTCAGGCGTTCATGAGAGAGCTCTATCGCCACATCGGCCCGAACACCGACGTACCCGCCGGCGATATTGGGGTCGGCGGCCGCGAGCTGGGCTATCTGTTCGGGATGTACAAGAAGCTGGCCAACGAGTTCACCGGAGTCCTGACCGGGAAGGGAATCAACTGGGGCGGCTCACTGATCAGGCCCGAGGCGACCGGCTACGGTACCGTGTACTTCGTCAACGAGATGCTGGCCACTCGCGGCGAGACCTTGAAACGCAAGCGAGTGCTGATCTCCGGCTCGGGCAACGTTGCTCAGTACGCGGCCGAGAAGACCTTGGAGTTCGGCGGCAAGGTGCTGGCGCTGTCCGATTCGAGCGGTACGATCGTCGACGAGGACGGCATCGATTCTCAAAAACTCAGCTATGTAATGGACCTCAAGAACAACCGCAGAGGACGGATCAAGGAGTACGCGGAGCAGTACCCCAGTGCCACCTACCTGGAGGGTGAGCGGCCGTGGTCTGTGAAGTGTGACGTAGCCATGCCGTGCGCCACCGAGAACGAGATCAACGGCGACGACGCCAAGACTCTTCTGGACGACGGCTGCATCTGCGTCGCCGAAGGCGCCAACATGCCTTCCGATCATGAGGCCATCGGCCGCTACCTGGACGCCGGAATCCTCTACGGGCCGGGCAAGGCAGCCAACGCCGGCGGCGTGGCGGTATCGGGTCTCGAGATGACCCAGAACGCCATGCGCATCTCCTGGTCCCGCGAAGAGGTGGATCAGCGGCTCCGGATGATCATGAAGGACATTCACGCGACCTGCGTGCGCCACGGTAAGAACGGCGATTTCGTCAACTACATCGATGGCGCCAATATCGCTGGCTTCATCAAGGTGGCCGACTCGATGCTGGATCAGGGGGTCGTGTAGAGGCCGTGACCCCGAGGCTTCATGGAGCCGGCTGGTGCGGCCTCGGGGCGCCGCGCAGACTGACGTTCGAAGGGCCGCCATGGGCCGGCAACGAATGAGGTTTCAGGGCCGTGGGAGTCTCAAGGCTCTTCGTTTTCACGATCTGACGCCTTTCCGCATCCGCGAGGTGTTGCTGGTCTCCTCGCCCTACGATGCCTTCATTCTCGAGGAGGACGGCCAGCTCACCGAGCAGGTGTTCTTCGAGTACCGCGAGGTCAGCGCATCCAGCCCGCCTCGCTTTACCCACGTTCGCACTGCCAAGGCGGCCTTCGCGGCGCTGGCCGAGCGGCGGTTCGACCTGATTCTGGTGATGAGCAGTCTGTCGGGCATGGGGGTCAACGCCTTCGGGCGCAGGGTAAAAGAGCTCCGGCCGGGCCGGCCGGTGGTGTTCCTGGCCGTCGACGATCGAGAGCTCGAAGAGGCCCAGGAAGGCATTGACACCGAAGTGATCGATGGGACTTTTCTGTGGAGCGGAGACGCTCGGATTCTGTTGGCGGTCGTCAAGTACGTCGAGGATCGGGACAACGTCCAGCACGACATCCGGGTCGGCAACATCCGAGTCATCATTCTGCTCGAGGACTCACCACGCTTCTACTCGGCGTTCCTGGGCCTGGTCTACAAGGAGCTGATGAGTCAGTCCCGCTCTCTGTCCTCGGAGGGGGTCAACGAGCTCCATCGGCTGATGTATATGAGGTCGCGTCCCAAGATTCTCCACGCCAGGTCGTATGAGGAGGGCATGGAGCTGTTCGGTGAGTTCGAAGCGAACGTGATGGCCGTGATCAGCGATGTAGCAATCCCCAGGGCTGGGAAGGTCGATCCGAGGGCGGGAGTGGAGTTCTCGAAACATGCTCGGAAGCGGATCGCAGAGCTGCCGGTTCTGCTCCAGTCCGCGGAACCAAGCAACGCAGACGTGGCCAAGGAGATGTCGGCGACGTTTGCCGATAAGAGCTCGCCGACATTGCTGGCCGAGATCCGATCCTTCATGACCGAGCAGCTGGGTTTCGGCGATTTCGTATTCCGGCTGCCCGACGGCAGGGAAGTCGGTCGAGCCCACGACCTGGCCGAGATGGAGGAGGTCCTGAAGACGGTTCCCGGAGTGTCGGTTGGATATCACGCGGCGAACAACCACTTTTCGATCTGGTTGATGGCTCGCTGCGAATTCGAGCTGGCCGAGCTGCTCAGGCCACAGAAGACGTCCGACTTCGGCGGCATCGAGGAAACCCGTGGGTATCTCGTTCGGGTCTTGTCGGATGCTCGCCGCAGCTCGTATCGGGGCCACGTCGCTGACTTCAAGCGGGAGCGCTTCGAGCAGGATCTGATCGTGCGGACGGGGCAGGGAGCCTTAGGTGGCAAGGCCCGTGGCATCGCATTCCTGAACCGCTTTCTGCCCCAGGCGGAGTTCCCTGACAGCCTCGCGCTGCCGGTCAAGATTCCGAAGACGGTCGTGATAACCACCGATTATTTCGACGCGTTTCTGGATGGCAGAAACCTACGGGGCTTCGCCTTCAGCTGTGAAGACGACGGCGAGCTCGTCAGGAGGTTTCTTGCTTCGCCGCTGCCCGCCAAGCTTGTCGAGGACCTGCGGTTCCTGATCGAGCGGCTTGAAGGCCCCTTGGCGGTTCGCTCTTCGAGCCTGCTCGAGGACTCGCTTCATCAGCCGTTTGCCGGCATCTACGCGACGTTGATGATCCCCAACAACAACCCCGATCTCGAACGACGACTCTTGGGGCTGGCCAATGCGGTCAAACTCGTATACGCGTCCACGTTCAGCTCCAACGCGCGCTCGTATCTGGACACCACCGGCCACCTCAAGGAAGAGGAGAAGATGGCGGTGATCGTCCAACCCTTGATCGGACGCAGGCACGGGAACCGGTTCTATCCCACCTTTTCCGGGGTCGCGCAGTCGTTCAACTACTATCCGGTCGGAGCGCAGCAAGGCAAGGATGGTGTCGTCTACGTCGCCCTGGGCCTCGGGCGCACGGTGGTTGAGGGCGGACTGGCTCTGCGTTTCAGTCCCAGAAACCCGGAGATCCTGCCGCAGTTCGGGACCCCGAAGTCCATGCTGGATGGCACCCAGAGGAGTTTCTACGCCGTCGATACCGACTACGATTTCAACGATGGGTATCTTGACGCGTCGGCGAACTTGCGCGAGTTCGACCTCAAAACAGCGGAAAGCGACGATGTTCTGTCCTCGGTGGGAAGTGTCTACATAGCCAATGAGCAGCGGCTCCGGGAGGACCTTTCTCTGGCGGGACCTCGCGTCATCACCTTTGCGAACATCCTCAGACACGGTGCGATACCGCTGGCTGCGACCCTGGAGGAGGTGATGAAGGTCGCCAGAAGGGGACTGGGCGGAGCCGTGGAGGTGGAGTTCGCCTGCGACATGGGGGACTTCGGACGACGCGCAACTCGCGGCAGGCCCAGGATGGGGCCCGAGCTCTATCTGCTGCAAATGCGCCCGATGGGTTCGCGCTATGTGGGGTCGAGGGTGGCCCGCCAGCCGTACGAGCGAGCCGATCTCTTGTGCTCGAGCCTCAGTAGCCTCGGTGAAGGAGTCAGCAAGCTACGCGATCTGGTTTACGTGCGCCGCGATCGCTGGCAGCCGTCCAAGAACAAGGCGATTACCCGGGAAATCGAAGAGATCAACCAGGCGCTTCGCGAGGACAGAAGGCCTTACCTTCTCGTCGGACCGGGCCGTTGGGGCACAGCCGACGAGTGGCTGGGAATCCCGGTGCAGTGGCGGCAAATCTCGAACGCCAAGGTGATCGTCGAGGCCTCGCCCAGGGGATACAACGTCGAGCCCTCGCAGGGGACTCACTTCTTCCAGAACATCACCTCCCTTCGGATCGGCTACCTGACGCTGCCGCCGGGAGCCGAGAAGGCCCAGAAGCCGCCGGAGGATTCCGCCGGTGATGACGAGTTCTTGGACTGGGATTGGCTCGATTCCCGGCAGGCGCGTCGCGAAACCGAACATCTGCGCCACCTGCGGTTTCGCAGGCAGCTGACGGTGGTTCTGGACGGCAAAGACAACCGAGGAATGGTGGTCAAGCCGGCAAAGGGCTAGCCGAGCATCGCGCGAATCGCGGACTCGAGCGCTCCCGGTTCGAGCTCCTCGAGCTCATAGGCCACATCGGCGATGGGCTTGTTGACCGTCAACACCCGGCTCAGCTCGATCGGAGTGCCTTCGACGACGACATCCGCCGGGGTCGCGTTGATGGTGGCCTCGAGCTCTTCGATCTGCCGCTGGCCGTAGCCCATGGCGGGCAGTATCTTGCGGGCGTTCGGGTATTTTTCGTAGGTCTCACGAATTGAGCCCACCGCGTGGGGAACCGGATCGACGACTTCGGCGGCGCCGGCTTGCTGTGCGGCGTACCAGCCGGCGCCGTAGCTCATGCCGCCATGCGTGAGGGTCGGGCCGTCTTCGATCACCAGGGCGCGCTTGCCGCGTATGAGTTCCGGTTTGCTCACCGATACCGCGGAGCGGCACTCGACGATCTGCGCGCCGGGGTTGTGTCGGCGACAGCTCTCGAGAACCGCCGCGAGGTCCGGAGGCTTGGCGGTCTGGACCTTGTTCACGACCAGGATGTCTGCCATGAGCAGGTTGGCTTCGCCAGGGTAGTAGCTGGTCTCGTGTCCCGGCCGGTGGGGATCGACCAGTGTCAGGTGAAGGTCGGGTCGATAGAAGGGCGTGTCGTTGTTGCCGCCGTCCCAGAGAATGACCTCGGCCTCCTTCTCGGCCCGACGCAGGATCAGCTCGTAGTCGATTCCCGCATATACGACGAAGCCATTGTCGATCAGGGGCTCGTATTCTTCGCGCTCCTCGATGGTGCAGTCGTGGCGGTCGAGATCATCGTAGCTGGCGAAGCGCTGGCAGATCTGACGGCTCAGATCACCGTAGGGCATCGGGTGTCGAACGGCGACGACCTTCTTCCCCAGGCCCCGGAGGATCTTGGAGAGGTACCGGGTGGTCTGCGATTTGCCACAGCCGGTTCGCACGGCCGTGATCGCTATGACCGGCCTCTTCGAGTCCAGCATCGTACTCTGGGCCGAGAAGACCCCGAAATGGGCGCCCCATGCGATCACTCGGTTGGCCTTGTGCATGACGTATTCGTGAGAGACGTCGGAATAGGAAAACCAGACTTCGTCGATCTCGCTGTCTCGGATCAGATGCTCGAGCTCGGCCTCCCCCCGGATCGGCACCCCCTCCGGATACAACTCACCCGACAGCTCGGGTGGGTACAGGCGGCCCTCGATGTCGGGGATCTGCGCCGCGGTGAAGGCGACGACCTCCCAGTCCGGCTCGTTTCGGAAGAGGGTATTGAAATTGTGAAAATCCCGGCCCGCGGCACCCATGATCACGACTTTTCTACGGCCCAATGTGGAGTCCCCCTTGGTAAGAACTTCGCTTCCGGCGCGCCGGTGGCGGTCCGGTCGACCCGGATTGTATTTCAAGCTCGGCGCACAGGGTCGAACCGGAGGCCGGCGCAGTCTCGAACCGCTGCGCCGGCCCGCAGGCCGGGGAGTCACCGGAGTCGGCGTGCTCGAGCGCTTCGCAGCCCTAGAACTTCCAGACCAGGAGTGCCTGGGCCGTGTTCTCGTCCGTCTTGGAACCCAGTTTGTTCATCCAGTACTGGTATTCGATGCCGATGGCGACGGTCTCGGAGACGAAGTAGCGAAACTGCGGTTGGGCCAGGATCCAGGCCTCCACGTTGCCGCCGAACTCGTTGGTGCGTTCGCCGATGTATTCCATATGACCCTCGATGCTGCCCTTCTCGCCGATCGGGTACGCCCAGTTGATGTCGACCATAAAGGAGTCGTCCTCGCTGGGGGCGCCGTTGGGATCGCCGCCGGGTCCGAGAATCCCCACGCTGTCATCGATATAGAGCGTGAAATCCGTGTTCAGGAACGCGAAGCCTTTGGCGTTCCAGGACAGCCCGATGCCCGGCAGGTACTTGATCACGTTCGCATCCGGCGCCCAGTTGAAACCGGCGATGATCCGGATGTCTTTGATCGCGCCCTTCATCTCCTCCTTGCCGCTCATCTTGCGGGGGCTGAAGTAGGAGTACCACTCGCCGTAGGTATCGTTGTCGTTGAAGCCTCCGTTCTCCGAGGAGATGACGTCGAAGAAGAAGAAGTTGTCGCCGTACTTCCAGCCGCTGGCGTGTTGCAGGGTGAAAATGAGCGTATCCTTGTCCTCCTCCGGGGAATCCGGCAGGAATTGCGGCGTGTCCAAAGAGCCGTATTGAAGATGCAGCTCGGTGTTGCTCCAGATCGCTGCCGGAGCCGATTGCGAGCCGACGACCATCACCGCGAGGAAGGCGACGGTGGCCATGGCTTTGAGGTGACTTCGTTTACCGGACATGTGGGACCCCCTTTTTTCTAGTGGTTAGAGTTGCTCCTATCTGGAAGCTCCAGCGACGTCGCTAGCGCTCCTCTCGCGCGTACGGTAGGCCCAGAGCCGCGGGCGCGCCGATTCGCCGGCGCAGCGAAGCCCGGGATGCCAACACCAGAATCGCAATGGTCAGGACGTAGGGCAGCATCATCAGGAAATAGGTCGGAATGTCCAGTCCGACGGCCTGAATGCGGAGTTGGAGAGCGTCGGCTCCGCCGAAGAGATAGGCGCCGAGCATCGCTCTCCCCGGATTCCAGGCCGCGAAAATGACCAGAGCCAGAGTGATCCAGCCGCGTCCGCCGCTCATCTGCTCGATCCACATGGTCGTATACGCGAGCGACAGATAGGCGCCGCCGAGGCCGGCCATGGCGCCGCCAAAGAGCACACAGCCGTATCGGACCTTGGCGACCGAAACGCCGAGCGAGTCGGCGGTGGCGGGGTTCTCACCCACCGAGCGAATCGCGAGGCCCAGGTGGGTCTTGTACATCACCCACCAGGCGATCGGCACGAGCACGAAGGAAAGGTACACCATGGCGTCCTGCTGGAACAGGACCTGGCCGAGGATCGGAATCTTCGACAAGCCCGGGATCGCGACCTGGTCGAAGCCGGGGCCGACCTGGCCGATCATCGGCTTGCCGAAAAAGCCGCTGATTCCGGTGCCGAGGATCGTCAGGGTCAGGCCGCTCACGATCTGATCGGCGCGCAAGGTGATGGTGACGTAGGCGTGGATCAACGAGAACAGGGCTCCGGCGACCGCTGCGGCGAACACGCCGACCACGGGGTTGCCGGCGGAGTAGCCGGCCGTGAAGCCGGCGATGGCACCGACCAGCATCAGGCCTTCGAGGCCCACGTTCAGAATTCCCGAGCGCTCGGCGTAGATCTCGCCGATGCAGACGAAGAGGATCGGGGTTCCGGAGCGCACCGCTGCCTGGAGAATGGCGACGATCAGGACGAGCAGACTACCCTCCACCGAGCGCCTCCTTTCGGTCGAAGACCAGGCGATACCGGGACAGAATGTCCCCGCCGAGGACGAAGAACAGGATGAGGGCCTGAATGATGAGCACGATGTTGACCGGCAGCTTCATGGTGATCTGCACGGTTTCGCCGCCGACGTAGAGACCTCCCATCAGGATCGACACCAGAACCACCCCCCATGGGTTCCGGCGCGCGAGCCAGGCGATGATAATGGCGGTGTAGCCGTAGGGAGCCGCGTGGGGCGAGATGTCCTTCAACAGCTTGAGCTGGATGCCGCTGACCTCGACCATGCCGGCGAGCCCGGCGAGTCCGCCGCTGATCAACATCACCAACAGGACGTTGCGACCGGCGTTCATGCCCGCGTACTCGGCCGCCCTCGGGTTACTGCCGGTCACCGCGATCTCGAAGCCCCAGCGACTCTTCTCCTGAAGGAAGTAGAGCGCCACGGCGATCACAAGCGCGAAGAGAAAGCCGAGATGCACGCGCGTGTCGCCGAATCGGAGCAGTTGCGCGCCGTCCGGGAACTGCTTGGTCATAGGGAAACCGAAACTCACCGGATCCTTCCACGGCCCATAGATGAAATGAGCCACCCAGAGGATCGCGACGTAGTTGAGGAGAAGAGTGGTGATGATCTCGTTGGTGTTCAGCTTGACCTTCAGATACGCCGGGATCAGGGCCCAGAGGGCCCCTGCTGTGAAGCCGCCGAGCATCATCGCGGGGATCATCAGCCACGGTGATCCGTCCCACCCGGTCATCACTACCGCGGTCGCTCCCCAGGCGCCCATGTGCAGTTGCCCTTCCGCGCCGATGTTCCAAAACAGCATCTTGAAAGCCAGCATCACGCCCAGACCGCACAGGATCAGCGGAGTCGCCTTGACCAGGACCTCCGTGAAGCCGTAGGAGGTGCCGAACGCCTCCTTCAACATCGCCCCGTAGGCCGTAAGTGGGTTGGTCCCGGTGCTGAGAAGCAGCAGAGCAACCACGACCAGGGACAGGAGAACCGAGATGATCGGGACGAGAACCTCGAGCTTGCGGGATCTTTCGAGCCGCAGCTCTAAGCGCATGGCCATGCTTCAGGCGACCTCTGCTTGGCTCTGACCGGCCATCATCAGTCCGAGGCTCTCGATTTCCGCTCTGTCGGCATCGACGCAGCCCATGATCTCGCCGTGGAAGAGGACCGCGATGCGGTCGCTCAACGACAAGAGCTCCTCCAGGTCTTCCGAGATGAGTACGATGGCGCCTCCTTTGTGACGGTGCTCGTTCAGGGTCTCGCGAACGAACTCGGTGGCGCCGACGTCGAGTCCGCGAGTGGCCGACATGACCACCAGGAGTTGGTGCCGGGTCGTCATCTCCCGCGCCAGGATGACCTTCTGCAGGTTGCCTCCCGAGAGCGAACGCACCGGTGTGGCATGTCCCGGCGTGCTGATGTTGAACTCCTTGATCAGGCGCTTGGCGTAGCCGATGGCGGCGGAGAAGTTGAGAAACGGACCCTTCGCGAACTTCGGTTCGCGGTAGCGTCGCAGCACGCTGTTATAGCTGAGAGACATATCGCCGACCGTCGCCACGCCATGCCTATCGGCCGGCACGTAGCTCACGCCGGCGTCGATGAAACGCCTCGCGCTCGCCTGGGTCATATCTACGCCGTTTACTCGGACCTTGCCGGCCGTCGGCTCGAGTAAGCCGGTAACGACCTCGGCCAGCTCTTGCTGTCCGTTTCCCGCGACTCCTGCAAACCCGAGAATCTCGCCTGCCGCCACCGAGAAGGTGACGTTCCTCAGCGCCGGCAGACCGCGGCTGTTGAGGGCGCTCACGCCTTCCACCTCGAGAACCTTGTTCCCGGGGCTCTGCTTCCTGGGGAATGTCTCGAACTTGATCTCGCGGCCGACCATCAGGTTGGAGAGCTCCTGGGGGTTGGTGTCCTGAATCAGGACTGTCCCGACATTCCTGCCGCCGCGGAGCACGGTGACCCGGTCCGAGATCACCATGACCTCGTCCAGCTTGTGCGAGATGAATACGATCGAGTGCCCCTTCTCACGCATTGCCCTCAGGGTGTGGAATAGCTCGTCCGCCTCCTGGGGGGTGAGAACCGCGGTCGGCTCGTCGAGAAGCAGGATTCTCGCGCCGCGGTAGAGGATCTTGAGGATCTCGACCCGTTGCTGCTCCCCGATCGAGAGCTGCCAGATGTAGGCTTTCGGGTCGACCTTGACGCCGTACCGCTCGGAGAGCTCGGCGACTCTGGCCTCGGCCTCTTCGAGCTTGACCGGCGCAAAGCCGCTGCCGAGTCCGAGGACGATGTTCTCGGTCACGGTATGGGTGGGGACGAGCTTGAAGCTCTGGTGGACCATGCCGATGCCCTGCTGGATGGCGTCCTTCGGTGTCTTGAGCTGGACCGGTTTGCCCCAGATCGAGATGCTGCCCTCATCCGGCCGGTAGATGCCGGTGAGCACGTTCATCAACGTGCTCTTGCCGGCGCCGTTCTCACCCAGGAGAGTGTGGATCTCTCCTTCGAGGAGCTCCAAGTCGACGTGGTCGTTCGCGATGACGCCCGGGAACTTCTTGGTGATTCCCTGGAGCGCCACCGCAATCTTGCCGTCGCTCACAGACTTCGCCCCACCCCTTGCTCTATCCCGGAATCGTGCCGACGACGCCCTCGACCAAAGCCGTCATGCCGAGCATGTCGCCGTCCACCATGACCTCGCCCTCTGGGACCCAGAGATCGCCATCTTGGTTGTTGATCGGACCGGTGAAGACATCCCAGGAGCCGGAGACGATCTCGGCCCTCTTGGCCGCGACAAGGTCTCGTACATCCTGCGGCACGAGATCGCTGTAGGGAGCCAGATCGACGACGCCTTCCGCGAGTCCGCCCCAATACTCGGATGAGCTCCAGGTACCGTTGTGCACCTGCTCGACGACGTCCCTGTACACGACATCCCAGTTCCAGACCGGCGCCGTGAGGTGAGCGGCCGGCGCGAAGCTGGACATGTCGGAGTTGTAGCCCATGCTGTAGTGGCCGCGCTTCTCGGCCGCCTGCTGGGGTGCGGGCGTGTCCTGATGCTGGGCAATTACATCGGCACCGACGTCGAGCAAGCTCTCGGCGGCTTCTCTTTCTTTCGCCGGGTCATACCAGGTCTGGGTCCAAACCACGTGGACTTTGACATCTGGATTGACCGACCGGGCGCCGAGGGCAAAGGCGTTCAGGCCGCGGATCACTTCCGGTATGGGATGGGCGGCGACATAGCCGAGGACGTTCGACTTCGACATCTTGCCGGCGATCATTCCGGTCAGATAGCGAGGTTGGTACATGCGGCCGAAGTAGGTTCCGACGTTGTCGGCGGTCTTGAACCCCGAGCAGTGCATGAACGTTACGTCCGGGTTGGCGGAGGCGACGTTGATCGTCGGGTCCATGTAGCCGAAGCTGGTTGTGAAGATCAGGTTGTACCCCTCGCGTACGTACTGGTTGATGGTCCGCTCGGCCTCGGCGCCCTCGGGAACCGCTTCGGTGTAGGCGGTTTCGACGTAGGGCAGCTCGTCGATGACCTGACGGGCGTTGTCGTGGGCGAGCGTCCAACCGGCGTCGCCGACCGGGCTGACGTAGATGAATGCCGCCTTGACGTCTCCGGCCGCGGTTTCGGCGGCCTCCGGAGCGGCGGCCTCCTGCTCGGCCCCGCCGCCGCAGGCCTGCACAAGCAGGCCACCGGTTACGGCCAGTGCCGCGATCAAGAGTCCCCAGCTGGCGTTCTTGATATGACGTGTCATCCGATGATTCCTTTCTGGTTTCGATGCGGTTTCCGTAAGTGACTCGAAGATCCTACTCGGTGCCAACGCCGATGTCGCCACCTTCGGGCACCAACAGGCTGGGTCCGAGGCCTCGTTCTTCCGGTGTCCCCGGAATCAGATTGTCGAGCAGGATCCCGAAGATCGCGGCCACCGCCATTCCGGTGGATCCGATCGAAGCCACGATGCCGCCGAGAGTGGCCGGCAGCGTCGCCATGAGACCCTCGACCGTGGGGACGTAGAGCGCCAGGATCTGACCGGGTCCGAGAGCCTCGGCGCTGGCTCGAGCGGCGAAATAGGCCGGTACCGAGAGGCCCATGAAGAGCGAAAAGCCCGCAATGAACAGATTGCGGTCACTCGAGAGATCCGCCTTGGCGAGCTGCTGGATGCCGATCGCGGAGATCAACCCGAAGAGCGCGCAGTAGAGCCCGCCGACCACGGGACCGGGTATCGCGGCGGCAAAACCGCCGAACTTGCCGAAGATGCCGAGGACCACGAGGATGATCCCGCCGACCTGGACCACCCAGCGTGAGCCGACCTTGGTCAGGCCGATGAGGCCGATGTTCTCGGAGTAGGAGGTCGAGGCGAAGCCGCCGAAAACTCCGGTCAGGAAACAGCCGATTCCCTCGGAACCGATGCCGCGGTTCAGTTGCTTCGGAGTCGGGTCGCCGCCCCCCGACATGTAGGACACGGCGTGGTAGTCGCCGACCGATTCGATCATCGAGGCCAGATATCCGGCCAGGATCGCCAGAAAGAACCCGAGATGGAACTTGGGCGCTCCCCAAGGAAAGATGAGCTCTCCAGGGCTGAGGCGCACCCACTGGGAATCACCAACCGCCGCCAGACTCACGTGCGAAGGGTGACCCTCCGGGAAGACACCCATCTTCGACAGGAGGTAGCACAAGAGCGTGACCCCGAGGACCGCGGTCAGGATAGGGAAAAGCCGAAAGTAGCGCTTGGTGCGCGAGAGCACGAGCGAGAAGACGATGATCAGCAGAATCGTCAACCCGCCAATGGGCCAGTGCGTACCGGCTTTCGGGGCGCCGTGCATGAAGAGCGCCAGGCCGATCAACATGATCACCGGTCCGATCACCACCGGCGACAGGGCCTTGCGCAGGAACCCGACCAGGCCGCTGAAACCGATGGTCATCTCCACCAACGCGCCGAGGATGATCGCTCCCGCGATATAGCGCATGGCCAGAGGGCCGACCGGGACTCCGAGGGCTGCGGCTTCCGTGCTGGTCTGGCCGATGATGAAGAAGAACGCTCCGAGAAACGAGAACGACACTCCTTGCACGATTGGCAGTCGAGAGCCGATGGTCGTTTGAACCAGCGTTGCCAAACCCGAGCAGAGCATCACCGCCGAGATCAGGCGGGCCACCTCGCCCGGGGACATTCCCATGACCGGGCCGAACAGGAGGGGCACGCTCACTGTGGCGCCGAACATGGTCAGGACGTGCTGTGCTCCCAGCACCAGCGTTCTGGGTAGCTCGGGCCGATCGTCCAAACCGTAGATCGGTTGGATCTTCGCCGGGTCGGGCATAGGACCTCCTTCGTGAAAACGAAATCCGCCACGACGTCGGGAGCGCGGGCTCGTCCCGCGATCCCGCTCGCGGTTCAAACTGTAAAGTCCGACCGAGTGTATACCAGGAACAAGTCGGCGCCGGACGGTTCTTATCGCTGCGCGCGGAACCGCTTTCGTGAGAATGAGTTCGGTGGCCTTCGCCCCGTCGAAGGGACTAGCATAGGGTGGTCATGCGCTCCCGGTCCTTGAGCAAAGTCTGGGAATCCATCGCCGACCGGGGTCGGGAGATCCTGGTTGCCCGGCGGGGGGCGCGGCGCCGTCGCGGCCTCCTGCGCCTCTGCCGAGACCTGCTCTCCGAGCCCGGTGAGGCGTCGGCGATGGCCCTGGCTCGCGAGCTGTTGGAACGATACGAAGCCATGAACGATGGCCAGAGACTTAGGTTTTTCGCGGTGCTCGGTGACACGTTCTCGCCGGATGTCGCCGCGGTCAATCGTGCGGCCGATGCCTACCGCAATGCGCCGGGCGCCGAGACTCTCCTGGGACTAAGCCGGGCGGTGGAGCCGCCGAGGCAAGAGCTCATTCGGCGGATCAATATGACGCCCAACGGCACGCCCGCGATCGTAGCGATGCGCCGAGATCTCCTGCCGTTGCTGCCTGCCCATCCGGATCTCAAGGCGGTCGATGCCGATTTCGAGCATCTCTTGCGCTCCTGGTTCAACCGGGGCTTTCTGGAGCTGCAGAGGATCGACTGGAGCACGCCTGCCGTCTTGCTCGAGAAGCTCTTCGAGTACGAGGCCGTTCACGAGATCCGGGGCTGGTCCGACATGCGACGGCGCCTCGAGGCGGATCGGCGCTGTTTCGCTTTCTTTCATCCGGCGCTGCCCGACGAGCCGTTGATCTTTGTCGAGGTTGCTCTGCTAGGCGGTATGGCCGACTCGATCCGGCCTCTGCTGGACAGCGGCAGTCCGACCCTGGACCCGTCCCGCGCTACGACCGCGATTTTCTATTCGATCAGCAACTGTCAGGACGGATTGCGCGGCATATCCTTCGGCAGCTTCCTGATCAAGCAGGTGGTCACCGAGCTCACCGACGAGCTGCCTCGTCTCAGAACCTTCGCCACGCTTTCACCCGTCCCGGGGCTGTGTCGCTGGCTCGAGGACTCCGTCGGCGAAGGCCAGGGATTCACGCCGCAGGAGTCGGAGCTGCTGAGCGTCCTCGAGACCCGCGGTTGGCATCATGTCTCGGCCGAGGAGGAGCCGCTGAAGGAGTTGGTCCTGCGCTCGTGTGCCCGCTACCTGCTGGAAGCAAAGTCGAGCGGCTTGCCTCTCGATCCGGTGGCTCGATTCCACCTGGGCAACGGCGCGAGCATCGAGCGCATCAACTGGCTCGCCGATACTTCGGCGAAGGGCTTGAAACAGTCCGCGGGCATCATGGTGAACTACGCCTACCGGCCGAAGCAGATCGAGCGCAATCACGAGGCCTACGTCAACCGGGGCAGGGTCGCCGCATCGGCCGCGGTTCGTGCTCTGATGCCCAAGAAGTAGCCCGGGCGCCGACTCGCTACGAACCGGGGGAAGCGCCCGGGTTCGACTCCCCCTGCTACACTGCTCACAGCAAGACTTGCTTGGTGGCCTCGAAGGGTCTGCGTATCCAATACGCTGATCAGGCGTAGCCCGTACCCAGGCAGATTTCAGTTCCATGATTCGAACCGGCCATTGGCCAGAAGGAGGAGGCAATGTCCAACCCGAAAGAACAACCATGCCGTAGCAGACGTAATCTGGCCGGGGTCGGTCTCTTGCTGGCGCTCGCGGTCCTCGGACTCGGGTGTGGCGGCGCCGAGGAGGAGGCGGCGCCCGCCGCTGGCGGTGACGCCGCCATGGCAAAGACCGGGGGTCTCAAGGTCGCGGCGGTGTTCGAGACCCCGATCGAAGAGCCCTGGGTGAACCAGATCCACGTGGCGTTGCTCAAGGCCCAGGCAGAGCTGGGTATCGAGTACACGTGGTCGGAGAGCGTCAAGGCCGCGGACTTTGCCCGAGTGATGCGTGAGTACGCCGAGGGCGGGTATCAGCTGATCATGGGTGACGCCTTCGGCGCCGAGCGCATCGCGCGGCGGACGTCGGCGGCCTATCCGGACGTGGCCTTCGTGTTTGGCTCGGGCATCGGCCCGGCGGAGCCCAATTTCGGCGTGTTCGATAACTGGATCCACGAGCCGGCCTACCTTTCGGGCATGATCGCGGGAAAGACGACCCAGTCGAACGTCATCGGCATCGTGGCCGCGATGCCGATTCCAGAGGTCAACCGGATCTCCAATGCCTTCCTCGCCGGCGCCCGGGAGGTCAATCCGGACATCAAGGCGAAGGTGTCCTTCATCGGCTCGTTCTTCGACCCACCCAAGGCGAAGGAAGCGGCCTTGGCACAGATCGAAGCCGGCGCGGATGTGCTCTTCGCCGAACGTTTCGGGGTGGTGGAGGCTTGCGTGGAGAAGGACGTTTATGCCATCTCGAACATGTCCGACCAGAGCGAGCTCGGGCCGGATCACGTCATCACCGGTCCGGTCTGGGATATGTGGCCGACGGTCCAGCAGGCGGTCAAGCTGGTCGAGGCCGGGGTGTTCACCGCCCAGGATTTCGGCGCCTTCTCGTTCATGGCCAAGGGTGGCTCCTACCTCGCGCCCTACCACGGCTGGGAAGAGAAGCTCCCGGCCGAGGTCAAGGAGATGGTAGATGCCAAGACCGAAGAGATCGTGGCCGGGACCTTTCGCGTGGACGTCGACGAGGGGACTCCGAGATCCGACTAGGCGGGAGGGTTGCCGATCTGTAGCGGTCGACCTCCGCTTGTCCTCGAGCGAAGCGAAGGGTGTCGACCGAGAAGGACCAGTCGATGACAAGCAAGCGGATGACAAGCAAGCGCCAGCCGCTTCTCGCCATGCGCGGCATGTCGAAGAGCTTCGGCGCCGTCAAGGCCAACCAGGATGTTGATCTGGGCCTTCGTCGCGGCGACATCCTCGGCCTGCTGGGCGAGAACGGCGCCGGCAAGACCACTCTGATGAACATGCTGTTCGGGACCTACGCTCCGGACAGCGGCGAGATCGAGATCGAAGGCCGCCCGGTCTCCATTACGAACTCGGCGGACGCTCTCGCACTCGGGGTCGGAATGGTGCATCAGCATTTTCACCTCGTTCCCCGGCTGACGGTGCTGGACAACCTGATGATCGGCCGGTCCGGCAGCCGCGGGCACGTCGATCGGGCCGGTGCCCGGAAGAGGCTGGCCGAGATCGACGACCGCTTCGGCTTGAGCCTCGCGCCGGATACACCGGTCTCGGAGCTGGCGATCGGCGAGCAGCAGCGGCTCGAGATCATCAAGGCGTTGTTTCGGGATGCGCGGATCTTGATTCTCGACGAGCCCACCGCCGTGCTGACCCCTCAGGAGGCGGATGCCCTGTTCGAGGCCTTGCGCGCGATGGCCGGCGACGGTCTCGGGATCATATTCATCAGTCACAAGCTCTACGAGGTCAAGGCGATCACCAACCGCGCGATGATCATGCGACGGGGCCGGGTTACGGCGACCGTCGACGACGTCGCCGCGGTGAGTGAGCGTGAGCTGGGCAGCCTGATGTGCGGGCATGAGATCGTTCCGCCCGAGAAGCTGCCGAGCGACCCCGGGAGGGCGCTGCTCAGCCTGCGGCAGGTGGCCACGAATCCGGATGCGGCCGGAAGTGAGGGAGTGCCGCTTCGTGAGGTCTCCCTCGAGGTGCGCGCCGGCGAAGTGCTAGGCCTGGCGGGTGTTTCGGGCAACGGCCAGTTGGAGGTGGCCGAGATCATCGCCGGCGTCCGCAAACAGACGCGGGGTGAGCTGGAGGTGGCGGGAGAGCTCGTCGTCTATCCCAATCCCCGGGCGATTCAAGACCTCCGGGTCGGCAGGATCCCGGAGGATCGGCTCGGGACCGGACTGATCTCGTCGCTCCCCATGTGCGACAGCATGGTCTTGCCGCGGGTTCATGCCGCTCCGTTCAGCCGCTACGGCGTGCTCGACCGAAAGAAGACGCGAGCCTTCGTCCAACAGCAGGTCGAGCGCTTCGACATCAAATGTGCCGCACTCGACGTCCGCACCGGCACCCTGTCCGGAGGCAACTTGCAGAAGGTCCTCTTGGCACGGGAGCTGGCGTTCGATCCGCTGGTGGTGCTGGCGGCGCAGCCCACCCGTGGTCTGGACGTCGGGGCCGCGCAGTTCGTCCACGAGCGATTCCTCGAGGTCCGGGAATCGGGAGGGGCGATCTTGCTGATCAGCGAAGACCTCGAGGAGTTGTTTCTGCTCTCCGACCGCATCGCGGTGATGTACGAGGGCAGGGTCATGGACACGCTGCCGATCGAAGAGGCGACGGTTCGGAGGGTCGGCCTGCTCATGGCCGGGGTGGTCTCGAGTTCCGCCGCGGGGAGTGGGGACGCGGCGTGATGCGATTCCGACTGGAAACGCGACCGTACACACCGACGTGGCTCAAGCTGTCGCTGCCTTTCTTCGCCATCCTGGCAACTCTCATCATCTGCGGCGGTCTGGTCGCTCTGGCCGGTGCCGGCGTTCTCGATGCCTACACGAAGTTGCTGCTGAGTGCGGTGAGCTCGAAGTTCAACTTCGTCGAGACCCTGGTGAAGGCGGCCCCGATTGCTTTTACCGGTCTGGCCGTCGCGGTCGCCTTTCGCGCCAAGTTCTGGAACATCGGCGCCGAGGGCCAGCTACTGGCAGGCGCCATGGCCGCGGCGTTCATTGGTGGCCGGGGCGCGCTTCCGAGTTGGAGCCTAGTACCTCTGATGCTGGTCAGCGGCATGGCCGCCGGCGCCGTATGGGCTCTGATTCCGGCTCTGCTCAAGACCCGGTACAGGGTCGACGACGTGGTCACGACGCTGTTGCTCAACTTCATCATGTTCTATCTGATGATGGCCCTGGTGGACGGGCCCTGGAAGGATCCCCTGAGCGGATATCCCGACTCACCCGACATCCGCCTGGACGCCGAGTTCCCGATCCTCCTCGGCGGCACGCGCCTGCATCTCGGCGTCATCCTGGCGTTTGCGGCCGCACCACTGGTCTGGTTCCTCATGCAGCGCACGACTCTCGGGTTCAACATCCGGGCCGTGGGTGAGAACGCCACCGCCGCCCGCTATGCCGGCATCAGGATCCCGCTGGTGATCGTCGCCACGGCCGCGCTGTCGGGGGCTCTGGCAGGCCTTGCCGGAGTGGGGGAGGTGGGGGGTATCCACTTTCAGGTGATGGCCGGACTGTCTCCGGGCTACGGCTACACCGGCATCGTGATCGCGACCCTGGCGTTGCTCAACCCGATCGGAGTTCTCCCGGCGGCGTTCTTTTTCGCCGTCATCATCACCGGCGCCGAGTCCATGTCGAGGGCCACGGGCGTGCCGGTGTTTCTTGCCGACGTCTTCCAGGGCGTGGCGCTGATCTCGATGTTGATTGCCATCCTGTTCACCCAGTATCGCGTGCGCGTTCAAAGATGAAAACCAACTCCCATTGCAAGCGGCCGCTTCCTTGAGCGAGATCTTCGGCGAGATCCTCCAGGTCGGCTTCTTCGCCGCGATTCTGCGGATCGCGACCCCGCTCATTCTGGCGACGATCGGTGAGATGTTCACCGAGCGCGGTGGCGTCCTCAATCTCGGCATCGAGGGGATCATGCTGCTCGGCTCGATGACCGGATTCACCGCGGCCTACTACAGCGGCAGCCTCTGGCTCGGCATCCTGGCGGCCATGGCGACCGGCGCTCTGGCGGCGCTGTTGATGGGTTTCCTGACCGTCACTCTGGGCCTGAGCCAGCACGTGTCGGGGATCGGCACGACCCTGCTTTGCACCGGTTTGGCGTTCTTCTTCTATCGTTTGATCTTCGGTCAGCCGTCGGTTCCCCCCAATGTCGAAGCGTTTCAAGCGCTGCCGCTGCCGCTGCTTTCGAAACTCCCGGTTCTCGGACCCGTGCTGTTCAACCAGTTCGCTCTCGTCTATCTGGCCTTGCTCCTGGTGCCGGCGGCGGCGTTCGTTCTCTACCAGACGCCCTGGGGGCTGAGTCTCAGGGCGGTGGGGGAGAACCCTCGCGCGGCCGACGGCGCCGGGGTGAGCGTCGCTAAGATGCGCTACCAGGCTCTGGTGTTGTCGGGAATGCTTATGGGCGCCGCCGGCGCCTATCTATCGATGGCCCAGTTCAACGCCTTCACCTTCGGCGTCATCTCCGGGCGCGGTTGGGTCTGCATCGCCTTGGTGGTCTTTGGACAGTGGAGTCCCTGGAAGTGCCTTGCCGGAGCGCTGCTTTTCGGTTTCGTCGACGCCCTCCAGCTCAGGCTGCAGGCCAGCGGGGTGATCGAGATTCCCTATCAGTTCTTTCTGATGCTGCCCTTCGTGCTGACCATCGTGGCCATGGCCGCGGTGTCTCGAAGCGCGACGCCGCCCGCGGCCCTGCTGGTGCCGTTTCGGAAGGAAGAGCGGTGATCTAAGAAGATGCCGACTCTCGACCTGATCGTCCGCGACGCGAATCTCCCCGATGGCCGTCGCAGCATCGATATCGCCGTCCGCGACGGCAAGGTAGAAGAGGTCGCGCCGGCGATCGAGGGGGAGGCCGAGCGCGAGATCGACGCCACCGGCTGTCTGGTCACAGCCCCCTTCGTCGAGAGCCACTTCCACCTGGATTCGACTCTGAGTGTCGGGCAGCCGAGGATGAACGAAAGCGGCACCCTACTCGAAGGTATCCGGTTGTGGAGCGAGCTCAAACCGAGTCTGACGGTCGAGTCCGTGAAGGAGCGTGCGCGCGAGCTCTGTCACTGGGCGATTGCCCGGGGCACCTTGGCGATTCGCAGTCACGTCGACGTCTGTGAAGAGCGACTTGTCGGCGTCCAGGCCCTGCTCGAGCTGCGCCAGGAGCTGGCTCCCTACCTCGATATCCAGCTGGTGGCGTTCCCTCAGGACGGTTACTTCCGTTTTCCGAACGCGCCGGAGCTGGTCGGCCGTGCGCTCGACCTGGGCGTCGACGTCGTCGGTGGCATACCCCACTTCGAGCGCACCATGAAAGAAGGCACGGCCTCGGTGAGGACCCTGTGCGAGCTGGCGGCCGAGCGCGGCCTGCGGGTGGACATGCACTGCGATGAGACCGACGATCCCCTGTCGCGGCACGTCGAGACCCTGGCCAACGAGACCCTGCGACTGGGGCTCGAAGGCCGGGTCACCGGTTCGCATCTGACGTCGATGCACTCGATGGACAACTACTACGCCAGCAAGCTTATCTCGCTGATTGCCGAGGCGGGCTTGAGCACGGTACCGAACCCGCTGATCAACATCGTGCTCCAGGGCCGCCACGACACCTATCCCAAGCGCCGCGGTATGACCCGGGTCAAGGAGCTCATGGCCGCGGGCGTAAACGTCTCCTTCGGGCACGACTGTGTGATGGATCCCTGGTACAGCCTGGGCACGCACGACATGCTCGAGGTGGCGAGCATGGGCCTCCACGTCGCCCAGATGACCGCCCTCGACGAGATGCCGAAGATGTTCGACGCCGTGACCGTCAACGGTGCCGAGACCCTGGGTCTCGACGGCTACGGCCTACAGGAAGGCTCGAACGCCGACTTCGTCATCCTGCAGGCGGCCGACAAGATCGAGGCCCTGAGGACGAAGGCGGCGCGGCTCTTCGTAATCCGTCGCGGCCAGGTCATTGCCGAGACCGCTCGGGTCCGGAGCCTCCTGCACCTGGGCGACCGGGAGCAGGAAGTCACCTTTCGGGCGCCGTAGCTCGGGCCGGTGGGCGGTCGGGACCTTCGCTTTCATGACAAGCGAAGGCAACTCCCGTCAGCCGCCCGCCCCGTCACCCGCCAGGCGGGACAGCCGGAACGCGGCCATCTCCTGGCTGTTGCGCACCAGCAGGACGTCGCCGACCAGCGCCGGGTGGTTCCAGGTCCTGCCCTCGATCGCCGGGAACCGCGCCAGCTCCGTGAACCGGTCGGGAGTCGCCGCGACGAGCGCCAGCTCACCTCGCTCCGACAGCACCAGCAGCAAGTCCTGGTCGGGCAACAGCACGAGCTGGCCGTGGCCGTAGCGCCCGCCCTTCCACTTGCGCTCGCCGTCCGCGACGCCGATCGACGCGAGAATGCTGCCGTCGAAGCCGTAGGCGTGGCCGTCGTGAACGACGAAGTCGCTGAAGTGCGGCTTCAACCCCGCCGAGCTCCAGCGTTCTTCGATCGTCCAGCCGCCGGGCCCCTGGGTGACTGCGAGGCGGCGCATTCCGGTGGGCATGAACTCGACGTCGCTGATCAGGACATCGCCGCCCGCGGTCAGGGCCGGCTGCAGGTAGCTGTAGCCTGGCCATGTGTACTCCCAGAACAGCGTGCCATCGGCCGGCGCGACGCTGGTCGCGCCCGCGCCGCTCAACAGCAGGACCTGCGCGACCCCGTCGAGCGTCAACAGATGAGGCGAGCTGTAGCCGCTGCTACCATCCGGGCCGAACCAGCGGGGATCGCCGGTAGCGGTGTCGTAGGCGACGAGCTGGCCGGCGACGGCGACGATGACAATGTCGTCGACCACCAACGGCGAGCTCGTGAAGCCGAATTGCGGGACCTTCGTGTCGGTGTCGGACGCCGCGTTGCGCGACCACACCACGGCGCCGTCAGCGGCGTCGAGCGCGTTCACGATTCCGGTCGCACCGAGCGTGAAGACGCGACCGCCGCCGCAAGCCGGCGTCCCGCGCGGACCGGCGCCGACATGGGAGTCCCAGAACCGTGCCGCGTCGCGGTGTCGCCACACCGGTTCGCCGGTGGTCACGCTGTAGCTGGCGACGATCTCGTCGTCGCCGCGCTGCTCCTGGGTGT
>JAAENP010000268.1 GCA_024224155.1 bacterium | reverse complement strand
GGGTCTGGAGGGTACAAATCCGAACCCTGAAAGGGTTCTACAAGTCTCACCTGATCCCATTCGATGGGCCGTTGTAGAACCCTTTCAGGGTTCGATCTTTTGGTGGATCGCCTACCCAGGGTGGCGCTTCGCTTACCCTGGGCTGATGAGTGCAACCCCTTCGGGGTTGGGCAAGTCAGAACTTGACCACCAGCTCCAACCGTCCGCCGTACGGCGCCTCGTCGCTGGACTCGCGGTAGCCGACGAAGCCGTCGACCACCACCACCATGTGCTTGCCGACGGCGGTCTGGTAGCGGGCGGTGGCGGCGAAGGCGTCTTCGACGTCGCTCGCGGTGCCGACCCGGAAGCCGGCCTCGAGCAGCAGCTGTTTGCGGCCGCCAGCGAGGAACTTCTGGTAGCCGAGGGCGCCACCCGCGACCTCTCTCGACCGTGCGGAGAGCGGCGCCCCGAAGCTGCCGAGGCCTACCGCGGCGAAGTTGATGCCGGCGCGTCCCAGGGGGCCGCTCGATGCGGGACCGGTGCCGCGCGCCGCCGGCGAATACTCAGAGGTCGCCCAGAAGGTCGTGAAGTAGATCAGGTCCTCGGTGTAGTGGGGGACCCACGACAGCTCGCTGAAGAGCAGCACGCCGTCGGTCGCCGCCGAGGTTTCCTCGTCGATGGCCGCGGAGCCGAGGATGCGCAGCGAGCTGTTGGTCTTGCCGAGACGCTGGACGGCGCTCAGGCCACCGGCGAACAGATCGCCGCTGCCGTCGTGCTCCTGGACGTAGGCCAGGTCGATGTCGACGGTCGATTTGCGGAAGTCGGCGGAGGTCAAGAGAGCATAGAGGTTGGCGGAGCGCCGCTCGGCATTCGAGACGTTGAGGTTGTCCCAGCCGTAGAAGAAAGTCAGCCGGAAGTTCGATGTGTTTCTCGGCTGGAGGGTATTGCGGGTCAACCCGATGCCGTCGATCGTATCGTCGATCAGCATCCCCTCCTGGACCAGCATCGGCTGCCGGCCGACGGAGAAGCCGACGTCGGTGGAGCCGAAGTCGTCGCGGTCGAGGTTGGGGAAGATCTCGCCGAAGTCGCCCTCGAAGAAGAGGGTCTCGATGTCGGCGGACAAAGCGTCTTCGAACTCGCCCTCGAGGGCGTCGTCGGGATGCTCGAAGAAGTAGCCGGTGAAGCGACCGTCCTCGTCGAGGGCCCGGATGCCGACCACCAGCCTTTCTGAGCCCGACAGCTGGAGGTTGACGAAGAGGTCGAGCCGGTTCGTCCATTCGGTGATCCGAGTATTGCCCGTTTGTCCCCCTCCGGGGGAACCTTGGCTCGCGTCGGGCTCGAAGGTCTGGATCG
>JAAENP010000267.1 GCA_024224155.1 bacterium | reverse complement strand
GAGCTCTTCTTCGCTGTAGGTGGTGAAACACTCGACCTTGTCCCGGATGTTGGCCCAGTACTCGTCGACCGTCCTGGCGGCGGGAAAGCGCCCGGACATTCCAACGACAGCGATGTCGGAATCAGCGTGCTGCTTGGTCGAATCGCTCATTGCACCTGGAGTCATACGGAGCGCGCCCGCGAACGACGCCGGGCACGCGACGCGCGACGCATCTGGCCGCGATCGCGGGCCACGGACCGATCATCGCCTTGAGCGTCGGCATCAATGTGCCGGGCGAGTGCCTGGACAGTGGGAAACCGGAAGAGGTCGGTAATCGCCAGACGCGTTTCAAACGCCTTGGTCAGTTCGCGGTGCGCCCTCACCGCCAGCAGAGAGTGACCACCAATGTCGAAGAAGTTGTCGCGAGTGCCCACCCGCGGTATCACCAGGACTTTCTTCCAGATTTCGATGATCGTCTTCTCGATTTCGTTGGCCGCCGCTGGCGGCTCACTCGCGGTCGTCGGGACGGCATCAGCAGGCGCCGGCAGCGCCCGGCGATCGATCTTGCCGTTGGGCGTCAGAGGAAAGGACTCGAGCTCGATGAAGTGCGCTGGCACCATCGGCTCCGGCAGCTGCTTGCGCAGATGGGTTCGGAGTCGCTCGTACTCCAAGGGCTCGCCCGGTTTCGCGATGAGATAAGCGACCAGACGCTGGTCGCCGGTCACGTCCTCACGGGCGCTGACGACGACGTCCCGCACCGCCGGGTCCTGATCGATGACCGCCTCGATCTCGCCGAGCTCGATTCGATGTCCTCGGATCTTGACCTGATGATCGAGGCGCCCGAGAAACTCGACGTTGCCGTCCGCCCGATAGCGAGCGAGGTCGCCGGTGCGGTAGAGACGGTCCTCATCGGTTCGTCCGAAGGGATGCGACACGAACCGCTCGGCCGTGAGCTCCGGCTGATGGAGGTAGCCACGGACGACACCATCGCCACCAATGTGAAGCTCACCGGCGACGCCGACCGGTACGGGCTGGCCGTCGCTGTCCAGGATGTACAGCTCGGTATTGGCGATCGGTCGACCCAGGGGAATCGTCCCCTCGTTCAGGTCTACTGCTTGTGTGGACGACCAGATCGTGGTCTCGGTCGGTCCGTACATGTTGATCACTTCATTGAGATCCAACGCTTGGAGCTCGCGAGCCAGGGGCTGTGGGAAAGCCTCGCCCCCCAGGATCAGCGTGTGCAGCTTGGGCAGGGCGCTCTTGGTTTCCTCGTCCATCAGATACATGCTGGCCGTCGACGGCGTGCATTGGAGGTGAGTCACCCCGTGGCGTCGAATCGAGGCCGCCAGGGAGTAGTCTCGCAGGTTGTTTTCAGAACGGGCGGCCGCCATTTGGCGGACGAGGTTGAGCGGCTCCAGGTGGGCCAGAGCCTCATCGGTGTCGACGCCGAAGTCGATGAGACACGCGATCTCATCGATACCGATGCCTTTGAGGTCGTCGACGATCTCGAGACAGCGCGCCGGTGTGCCGAACAACCCGCTCGTCTCGAAGTAGCGCTCGAACGAATAGGCGAGTAGGCCCTCCATCTCGTCCTCTGAGAGACTGTTGATGTCTACATCGGTCGAGCCGTCGGAGCGCTTCTTGAAGGCCGTCCACTCCGCCGCGAAGTTCTTGACCAGCCCTAGCGCGCTGCGCAGGTAGTCGGTCATCGGCTCACGAACGGTCTCGCGCACCTCGTCCAGGTTGTCGCCGACGAAAGTATGGAGCATCATGGTGACGCAGCCAGCGGCGGGATCGTGACCATACTCGGAGAGTGCCTCGCGATAGAGGTCGATGCACTCCTCGACCTCGCTGGTCGTTTGACCGAGGAGATGGGTCAGGATATTGGCGCCAATTGCGCCAGCCATCCGATAAGTGTCGGGGTTGCCGGCTGTGGTGACCCAAATCGGCAGCTCCTTCTGAATCGGATGGGGCAAGGTTCGAATCTCGACCGGCTCGCCCTTGGCCCCTGGGAACGAAACCGCTTCGCCTCGCCACAGGTGCCTAACGACCTCGAGATCACGAAACATGATCGTCTTCGCATCCGCCCAGCTCTCGGGCCGGAGCACGAAGTCATTCGGGTTCCACCCAGAGGCAAAGGCTATGCCTACGCGGCCGCCCGAGAGATTGTCGACCAACGACCACTCCTCGGCCACTCGGATCGGGCTGTGGAGAGGCAGAACCACGCTGCCGGCGCAGATCTTGACGCGCTCCGTGCTCGAAGCGAGAGCCGCCCCCATCACCGCGGGATTCGGGTACAACCCCCCAAAGGCGTGAAAATGCCTCTCGGGTGTCCACACGGCCAAAAAGCCGTTGCGGTCGGCAAACTTGGCGCCCTCTAAGACCAGCCGGTACTTGTCCTGATCTCCGCCTTCACCGCTGGCGAAGTAGAACAGACTGAAATCCATCGGCTGCTCGGCGTGGGCGAGCGGCGCACGTGCCGGGAGTTTGGTTTCTTCAACGTGAACGACCACTTTGAAGCCGCGAGCAAGAGTCCAGAGCAGCTCGAGAACGGAGATGTCGAACGACAGGCTGGTAACCGCGAGCCAAACTCCGGGTGGGTCGTGTTGGATCCGCTCATCCATGCCGGCGAAGAAATTGACTACGTTGCGGTGCTCGACCGCCACTCCCTTTGGCCTGCCCGTCGAGCCCGAGGTGTAGATCACGTAGGCGAGGTTGTTGGGACCGACCGCACTTACTGGATTCGTGGAGGAGCAAGTGAGAATCTCCGGCCATTCCCTATCGATACACACGACGCGCGCCTCGGTCGCCGGTAGGCTATCTACTAGTGCCTCCTGGGTCAGGAGGACCCCCAGACCGGAGTCATCGAGCATTAATTTGACGCGCTGTTGTGGATAGGTCGGATCCAGCGGCACATAGGCGCCACCGGCCTTGAGCACGCCGAGGATCGCCACCACCATTTCGACGGACCTCTCGACGTAGATTCCCACCAGGGTGTCGGGACCTACCTCGAGGTCGCGCAGGTGATGTGCCAGCTGATTCGCTCTGGTATTGAGCTCTTCATAGGTCAGCGACTGGTCGCGACACACGACCGCCTCGTGATCGGGGGTCGCTTTTACCTGACGTTCGAAGAGCTGTTGGATCGTCGCCTCCCGCGGATACTCGGTTTCGGTTTTGTTCCAATCGGAGAGCATCAGCTGGCGTTCGTCCTCGGTCAACAACGCGATCTCGCTGATCGGTCGATCGGCTCGGGCGGGCATCTCCGCAAGCACGGTTACCAGATGTCCCAGCAGGCGATCCATCGTCTCCGGTGTGAATTGGCTGCGGTCATAGGCGATCTTGAGTAACAGCTCTTCCTCGGCGTACCCGTAGAGGGTCAGGGGATAGTTGGTTTCCTCGTGCAGCCAGAAATCACGGTTCCGCCACGAGCCGCCTTCGGCCCGCATCCGCGAGCTCAAGAGGAAGTTGTCGAACACGATCAGGGTCTCGAAGAGAGGCGTCCCAGCCGCGACCTCGCTCCACGACTGAACCGAGACCAGGGGCGTGTGCTCGTAGTCGCGCACCTCCAGCTCCTGGCGTCGGACCTCCTCGAGCCATTCTCCGAGCGACTGTCGCGGCTCAATGGTGGCTCGAACCGGCAATGCGTTCATAAACACTCCAACCACCGATTTGGCGTCCTCTATGCCGCCGTGCCGGCAGGCGCGAACGGCGCCGAAGACGACTTCCTTCTGATTGGAGTAGCGGCTGAGAAGAAGGGCCCAGGCCGCTTGCAGGAGTGTGTTGACGGTCACGGATCGGTTCTCGGCCAGCGAGCGCAGATCGTCCGTAGCCTGTTTTGTCAGTGTCCGCTTTGCCTCACCCGGTCCTATCGGCTCATGCGCTGCCGGCATGGATCGCTCCGCCCCCGGCAGCGGAGTCGCGGAGCCAATGCCTACGAGCCGTTTGCGCCAGAACGACTCCGCCCGTGAATGATCCAGAGTCTCTAGCCAGCGCACGTGTTCGCCGTACGGGCGGGCCGACTCGAGAACGAGGTTCTCGCCTCGGCCCAGCGCTTCGTAGAGCACGAAGACTTCTTTCAGAAGGACGGGAAAGGAGCGGCCGTCGAAGAGGATATGGTGGAAGCTCCAGATGACCTCATAGTGGTCGTCCGCCATCTGCATGACGCCGAACCTCATCAGGGGTGCTCGATCCAGTTCGAATCTTCGGCGACGATCGGCGCGGAGAAACGAGGCGAGCGCTTCCGCCTGGGCCGGCTCCGGTAGCCCACGGAGATCCTTGATCTCCCAGGGCAGCTCGACTTCGGCAACCACTTCCTGAACCGGCTCGTCGAGACTCTCCCAGCGAAAGCGGGTCCGGATGGCCGGGTGGCGGTTGGCTACCGCGTTCCAGGCTTGCTGGAACAGATCCAGCTCCAGCGGCTCGCGCAGCGTGCAGACGATCTGCTCGCAGTCCACTCCGGCCCCGGGAGCGGATAGGTGGTGATAAACCATCCCCTGCTGCATGGGTGAGAGGGGGTAGCTGTCTTCGATGACCTGGCTAAGCAAAAGGCCTCCCCTGGCTAAGGAACGACTAGCGATTCTAACATCGAAGCCGATTGTTCATCGAGAGATAGAGCAAGCTGAATACTTCCCCGACTGCCAACTTCGGCGCCGGTCCCTTGCGCCGGTGATGGGGCGCGAGCCGGGAAGACCGCTCGGCTGCCTGTCAGATTGGAATCTCGTCAAGAGTTCTTGTACTCTTTGTTTGCTTTGACGAAGCCGGAGTTCTGAGACATCAGGTCGATCTCGCCTGACCCCGCAGGAATGCCCTCTTCGACGCCAGACCTCGCGACGGTCTTCGAGACTCAGATCCAAAGCATCTTCCCACGCGAGGTCGCGGTGGCCGTTGCGCGCGCTACGGAATGGGACGCGCGCCTCCTTCCGCAAGAGGAAGAAACCGTCGCTGGAGCCGTTGCCAAGCGTCGCCGCGAGTTCGGGGCCGGCCGCGCCAGCGCCCGGCGAGCCCTTGCCAGCCTAGGTGTAGATGCCGATGAAGTTCCGTTACCCATGGCAGCTGACCGCTGTCCAGTTTGGCCGCCGGGCTTCACCGGGAGCATTACGCACTGCGAGGGCTTTTGCGGAGCGGCGGTAGCTCGGGCATCGGATGTCGCCGCAGTGGGCTTCGACGCGGAGCCAAGTCGTCCCGTCGAGCAGGATCTCATTCCCCTGGTCCTGACCGATCGGGAGCGAACCGAGAACCGGGTGGCGGTCGGGGACGGCCCGAATTGGAGCAAGCTCGTCTTCAGCGCCAAAGAGAGCTTCTACAAGTGCTACTACCCGGTCACGCTGACTGCACTGGATTTTCACGACGTTGAGATTGCTCTGAAGTCTGACGGTAAGAGCTTCGAGGCGGAGATCGTATCTTGCGCAGCGCCACCCTTGCTGGGTCGGCGAAATCTGGTTGGACGCTATATCGCTTGTGGAGGATTCATCTTCACGGCCGTTTCTTTGCAGCAGGCCGCAGTGGAAGGATGCTGATCAGAGCGACTCGCTCCTCCGAGCCGGCGGTCAATCGCAGTTTGGGCAGAACCTGCGAAGAAAGCTCTCAGCCGCCTGCGCCATGGCCTCGCCGGAAAGCTCATAGACCACCCGTCGACCCTGTCGGTGACTGGTCACCAGTTTGGCTCTCTTGAGGACGTTGAGGTGGCGAGAGATGGTTGGCTGAGACAACTCGAAGAGCTCAACGATCTCTCTGACACAGGATTCTCGGCGTTGGAGGAGCCGGAGAATCTGGCGGCGGGTACCGCTGGCGAGTGCCCTGATGAACTCGTCGAGGCCGGCGTCGGCGGAGCGGAGTGTCTCCGGCCTCGAGCCCTGCACCGAGTGGGTCCGCTGGCGGGCTGCTTGCGGCCCCGCAACCGGGCGTGGTCGTGGCGGAGTGAGCGAGGCCAACGCCGACTGAGCTCGTTTGGCGGTCAGTGACGACAGTGCCAGACTAAGCCCGTCGGAGAGTGACGTCGGAGGTTGACCGATACGATGGCTCGGCAGCTGTTGGAATTGACTTTCTTTCATCTGTCTCAAAGTCCCGTAAGATGAGTCGGTAGTCTCGGGGAGCGGAGTCAGCCAGCCGTCAGTGAACGCATGCGCACAGGGCTATATGCCCCGGGGAGGCCGCGTTGGGACGCGGCGTGTCGAGGAATAGAAAGAAGACCGATCTAGGCACCTATGTGTGGAATAGCCGGCTTCGTCAGTGATGCCTCCTGGCAGAGCCCAGGGGAGTTCGAATGGCTCGAGAGCGTCGCTCGGGATGTCCTCGCTCTCGACCCGCTAGCGCCCGAGTGGTCGCGGGTCGAGAGCGCGCTCGAGGTCCTCGAGACGAGCTTCGACCGCCTGATGGCGTTTCAGGTGCACGACCGGCTCGGGCAGGACGCCGAGGCCCTGGCCCTGGTCGAGGGTCTCGCCCGGCAGCTGCGCGAGTTGCGCGATCGGGCGCGAACAGAGGCCGAGGCCGGGCACGGCGGCGAGGAGTTGCACCAGCTGAAGGAGAAGCTCGACGACTATGGCTGGCAGATCGAGCGGGAGATCCTGGGGCAGCTCGGCGCCGTGCGCCGGCTGATGCCGAGCTGGCTGCTGGAACAGGGCCCCAAGCCGGGTCAGAGATTCCTGGCCTGGTCGGTCGAGCGCATGCTGGACAGCCTCGACAAACTCGAGGTCCGCGGCCGGGACTCCGCCGGGATCTCGATCCTGGGTGTGCTTGCCGCTGGCGCCGCTGGCGCCGACGGTGACGTTCCGGCTGCGAAACGGGATGAAGACGTCGAGCTGCGCCGGAGCCTCACCGCGGCCGAGAGCGGCCAGGTGTATCTGAGCCAGCTGAGCCAGCTGAGCCAGTTGAGCCAGCTGAGCCAGCTCAATCGGCTCGGCCGCCTCGACGACGCACGGTGGGTCTGCCGGTTCGGGTACAAGGTGGCCAACCTGGTCGGCAGTCTGGGCGACAATCGCTCTTCCCTGGAGCAGCAGATCCGGGAGGACGCGCTCTTGTGGCGGTCGATGTCCGATCTCGACACGCTGAACGTGCTCGTCCATACGCGGTGGGCTTCGAACGGAATCATCAACATCGCCAACGCCCATCCGGTCGACGGACGGCGGCTCTCGGGCGAGTTCGCAGGCGATCTCCTCGATTCAGCCGATCGAGATGCGTTGTTCGTTCTCAACGGCGACGTCGACAACTACCGCGAGCTGCTCGAATCGGCGGTGCACGCGCGCGGTCTCGAGCTCGACCCGGCGATCAGCACCGATGCCAAGATCCTGCCGCTCGTCTTCCTGCTCGAAACCGATTCGGATGCCGAGCCCGCGGAGCGGTTCGCCGAGGTCCTGCGGCGCAGCGATGGCTCGCTGGCGGTGATGGCTCAGCACCCGAGCTGGCCGGATCGACTGTTTCTGGCCCAGAAGGGGAGCGGCCAGAGCCTCTACGCCGGGCGGGTGGAGAACGGCTGGTTCGTCGCCTCAGAGCTCTACGGGATGGCGGCGATCTGCCGCGCCGCGTACCCGGTGGTAAGCCCCGACGAGGACGGTATCGGCGTCAGTCTCGAGGCCGGAGATCGCGACGAGGGCCCTCCGCAAGCGTCGAGTCTTGGGAGCCGTGAGCCGATCGAGCTCCGGCTGGAGCCTCTGGCTATTTTCTCGCGCGATATTGACCGCAAGGGCTTCGACTACTACATCGACAAGGAGATGCACGAGGCCCCGGACGGCGTGCGCAGGACGTTGCGCGGCAAGTACAAGCTGGTCGAAGGCGGTCCGGTGTTCAACATCGGCGCGTTCGGTAACGGCTCGGCTTTGGTCGAGAGGCTCCGGCGGGGAGACCTGCCGGCCATTCACCGCATCATCGTGGTCGGTCAGGGCACGGCGGCGATCGCCGCCATGGGCGTGGCCCACTTGATCTCCGGGACGCTGGAATCGAGGGACATCGTCGTCGAGTCGGCGAAGGCGTCGGAACTCATCGGCTTCATGGCCGAGCGCAACCTCGAGGGCGTGATGGTGATCGCGGTTTCGCAGAGCGGCACGACCACCGATACCAACCGGGTCGTCGATCTGGTGGGCAAGCGAGGCGCCTGGGTGCACGCGATCGTCAATCGTCGCGACTCGCCGCTCGTAGCCAAGTCGCATTCCCATCTCTACACCAGCGACGGCCGCGACGTCGAGATGTCCGTGGCCTCGACCAAGGCTTTCTATTCGCAGGTGGCGGCGGGCAAATTGATCGCTCTCCTGCTGGCCAAGGCGTGGAGCACCCTGAGCGACGAGCAGATTCTCGAAGAGCTCAGGATTCTCGAAAAACTCCCGGCCAAGATCGAGAGCGTCCTCGCCGAGCGCGAGGCGATTGCATCATGCGCGGCCGAGCTCGGTCCGAGCAGTCGCTACTGGGCGCTGGTCGGAAACGGCCCGAACCGGATTGCCGCCGAGGAGATTCGGATCAAGCTGAGCGAGCTCTGCTACAAGGCCATCCCGTGCGATTTCACCGAGGACAAGAAACATATCGATCTGTCGACCGAGCCGCTGACCATCGTGGTGGCCAACGACCTGCGCGAAGAGGTGGTTCAGGACACGGTCAAGGAGGTTTCCATCTTTCGGGCCCACAACGGCAGGCCCCTGGTGCTGTGCTCGCGTAGCGAAGATCGATTCGACGAGGTGGCGCGGGCTTTGATCAAAGTGCCGACGGTGGGCGGCGGTCTCGACTTCGTGCTGGCTACCGTCGCCGGTCATCTCTGGGGCATCGAGGCGGCGAAGGCGATCGACGCTCGAGCCGACCCGTTCCGTGCTTTGAGGGGGCTCCTATCGGACCCGGACGAGTCGGCTCGGAGCGTCAGTGCGCTACTCGGCGCCTTCCAGGTGGCGCTCGAGGGAATCCGGCGGGGCGAGGGCGACTCGGCTCTGCCGGCCCGGACGGTGGCCGACCTGTCTCAGTGCGTCAGGCGGCTGGAGGCGCTTCCCGGCGATTCAACCCTCTCCGGCGAGTTGCTGGTGTCGGCAATCGACATCGTTCGGCGGGTGATCGAAGAGATGAGCCGGCCGATCGACACCATTCGCCACCAGGCGAAGACGGTCACGGTGGGCATCTCCCGTCCGGAGCCGGTAGTTCCGGCGTTCATGGAGCCGGTCTTTGAGGCCCTGGGGGTGGCGGCCGGTGACCTGAGAGAGGAAGACCTGCGTTTGCTCGAGTCGCTGGCCGACGTGGTCTTTGAAGTGCCGGGCTGCCTCCTCTACGAGGTGCAGGTTCCGGCTGGCGATCCCAAGGCCCTGCCGCTGCTTCGGGCGGTTCGAGCATCCGGCACCAGCCGGGTTGCCGATTCTCGGTTCGCCGAGCCCTACCGCGTGCGCGGCTCGAAGCGACGGGTTCTGCGAGTCGGCTCGGCGAGCTGGAGCGAAGGCCCCGCGGAAGCCGAAAGCATTCTCCTCCTGCCTGTGCTCAGGAACGGTGCGTTGGTCTGTTCGCACATTCTGCTCATGCATCTCGACTTCGCGCCGGGGGCGTCGCTGTCGTCGAAGGTCCGCCTCCTGCGCCGGCTCGGAAGCAAACACGCCGACCTCCTGGAGCTGAAGGAGGAGAAGTCGATCGCGGCCTCGCTGGAGGGAATCCTCGAGGTGGTGTCGGCCCGGGACCTGGTGTTTCGTTCCCCCGCCAACCTTTTGCGGATCTACGCCGAAGGTCTGGCCAAGCACCAGACCGAAGTCGGCCGAAGCGCCTGACGGTTCATCGGGCTGGGAGTGCCGGCTAGCGGTCCGAGAGCCCGCGACGAAGAGCGCCCGCGGCAAGAGCCGAGAACCAGATCGCTGCCGCTCCCACCATTAACCACTCGAGAACTAAGGAAGGCTCGCGACCCGTGGTGATGTCGTCCAGAGCGGCGTAAGTGAGGGCCAGCACGGAGATTGAGATCAAGTACAGGACGATTTTGCGCATACTTCCGACTCCTGCCGAGAGCCTACAATTGGTAGAAACGTAGCGCAAATCCCGCAGCCGGCAGGAAGACAACCGGTCGCCGGTGGTGGGTGTTCCGCGACGGCGTGCGGGACCTCAGGCTGGCGAAGCGACTTTCGGTCTCTGCCGGCTCGTCCAGGCGAGAAGCGCGGCGTGGGTCGGAAGGTACAGGACGAGCGGTACGGCGAGCATCACGACCCCCAGATAGACCAGCTCCGGGAGCAAGGTCTGGTTCACGCCGAACGGCTTCCACAGCCAGTTGATGTTGAGCTCGGGGTCGGTCACCAGGTAGGTGAACGGCAGGAGCAGCCACAGGATCACGGTCTGGAGCTTCCAGCCCCGGCGGTCGTAGCCCAGGCGCCGGATCGCCCAGAGCAGGAGTATGGGTACCACGATGTGGAACAGCGACAGCGAGCGCAGGCCGATCGATTTCTCGGGATCGAACATGTACTCGGTGCCGCCGATGAGGTGAACCCCGGAGAGGAGCCGGCCGCAGACATCGACGATCCAGAGGGCCTGGATGATCAGAACACCCACCGCCTGTGAGGAGAACAGAAGCGGGCTCTCGAGCCAGATCGCGAGCCCCAGGATCAGGTTGGCGGCATCACAGAGCCAGAGGAAGTTCTGGGCCCCGTAGGCTTGCCAGTAGACCGTGACCCAGAGCGCCAACCACAGGGTATAGACGATCTTCAGCCAGAGCGGAATCGCGTTTCGACTCAGCAAAGATGGAGATCGATCGATCAGATCAGAATCGGAACAGCAGCTGGCCGCTGACCTTGCGGGCGATCAGGTCGCCGAAGACGTGCTGCTGGACGTCCTCATCGAAGACGTTCTGCGCGTTGACGGTCAGCGTGGTCTGGTCGTTGGCGAAGCGGCAGCCGATGCCCAGATTGACCTGGGTGTAGGAGTCGGTCGGGCCCCAGAAGCGCGAATCCAGAACGTCGGTCCAGAACGCCTCATCCACGAAGTTGACGTTGCTGTTGAAGAAGAAGCTGCCGTTGTCGTAGGCGAGGCCGGCGTTGGCCCGGTGCTCGGGCGGCGTGTTGACCGCGTCGCGCACGGTGCCGTTGGGCAGCGTTTCTTGCGCGATTCCCGAGACCTCGGGCGCGTCCTGGTAGGAGTAGTTCAAGAACCAGGACCAGGCGTCCCGGGGGCTGGCGTTGAAGCTCAGCTCGAGGCCTCGATCGACCAACTCGCCGATGTTGCGGTAGGAGAACAACGCCGGGAATGTGTCCGCGAGCACCGTCGCCAGCAGGAAATCGAGCACGGGCCCGGGAATCGGCGGGTTGGTAAGGAAGAAGGCCGAGTTGGTGTGGTTGGCAGCGGTGAAGAAATCGATGGAATCCGTGGTCTCGTTCTCGTAGACGGACAGGGTGAAAGTGTTGCGGCCGAACGTGCCGACGTAGCCCACCTCGAGCGCGTCCAGCTGTTCCTCGGTCGCCAGAGGGTTGCCGACCGCCTGGGCGGGAAAGAACACGTCCGTGGGCGCCAGCAGACCCAGTTGAGGAATCGGCGGGATCTGGGCGGTATTGAAGATGGTGATATCCAAGAAGTTCTGGATCATCGACGGCGCGCGGAAGGCGCGGTTGTAGGACACCCGGAAGGTGTTGTTCGGATTCGGTGAGTACAACAAGCTGGTACGCGGCGAGACCACCGAGCCGATCGGGTCGATGTCATCCCACCGGGCTCCGATGAGCCAGCGGAACTTGTCGCTGAACAGGATCTCGTCCTGAACAAAGACGCCGTACTCCTCGCGGCTGTCTCCCATCGGCGCGATCGAGAGATCGAAATCGTTCTTGCGGGCAGTCGCGCCGAACGAGAAGATGTTGTTGTCTCCGGAGACCCGAGTGTCGCTGTAGTCGAGGTTGTAGGTGTCGCTCTTGAAGGCGAAACCGATGGGCATGCCATCGAGGCCTCGGGCGAGCAGGTTGTCGGCGTCGCCATCGAGAAGGTTGGCGAAGAAAGTGGCGCGCTGGGCGCGGCGACTCCAGTCGACCTTGACGAAGTTCATGGCCGCGCCGCTGGCGATGTCGAACGGTCCGATGCCGGAGTGCATGATGCCGTCGGTGGCCGCGTAACCGGCGCTCACGGACCAGCTGGTCTCGGGCGTCGGGTCATAATCGAAGCGCACGTTGGCCTTGGGCTGTTCGGTGCCCTTGTTTTCGTAATCGGGGTACGGGGTGCCGCCCAGGTTGGTCGGCCCTTCGGAGCCCGGGACGGAGCCAGTCGGCCGGTCGTAGGGGTCCTGCTCGAAGAAGCTCGCCGAGAGCTTGTAGCCGGTCTTGCCGGAACTGCCGACCCCGGCGTGAGTGATCCCGCCGTAGGCGGTACCGAAGTCGCCGGCGCCGAGCGTCACGCTCGTCCCCTGCATCTCCGAGGGTTTCTTGGTGATCAGGTTGATCACGCCCGCCATGGCGTTGGCGCCCCAGACCGCGCTTCCCGGCCCTCGCACGACCTCGATCTGCTTGATCTCCTTGACGTCGAGCGGGACGTAGTCCCACATGACGAAGCCGAAGAAATCCAGGTAGAGCGTGCGGTTGTCGAGCAGGACCAGCTGGCTGGTGGCGAGACTGTTGGTCGCCGCTCGTCCGGTGA
Source organism: bacterium (assembly GCA_024224155.1). Classification (NCBI taxonomy): domain Bacteria; species bacterium. The sequence goes on along the minus strand of JAAENP010000267.1, from coordinate 14,669 downwards.
TCTGGATGTCGCGAGCGCTCATCTGTGCCACGTTGAGCCCCGGCACGTTGCGTAGATAGTCGCCGTAGTCGTCGGCGGGGATCTGCTCGAGCTGTTCGGCGGTCAGGACGGAGATCGCCGCCGGCACGTCGTGCAGCCGTTGCTCGGTTCGGGATGCCGTGACGATGATCACGTCTTCGATTTCCTTCATGCCTTCGCGCGATTCGGACTCGTCTGCCTCGTCCTGCGCGAGCGCGGGCGAAAAGCAGACACACACGCAGAGCAAACCGAAAGCAATGCGACGGTGCAATTCCCTCATCTTGGGCCTCCAGACTGAAAGTTCGAGCAGCCGACGCCGAGCGGCACCGGCCGCGGTCGGTGCTCCCCCCTGGGGTTTAGCTGGCTCAATGGTACCAGCGCGCGCGCCCGGCGGGCAATTCAGCTTTCGAGAACGGCGCTGGCGCGCAAACGCGAGGCCGCGGGAGACAGGGGAGCGTTGGTGAGAATGTTCTGGATTCGCTCCAGCGCCTTTACGTGGTCGCCGATGCGCTGATAGAGGATCGCCTCGCCGTAGAGATCCTCGGCCAGCAGGTCGAGACGCTCGTTGACCGCTTCGCTGAACTCGCTCTCGGGATACTCCTTGAGAAACTCGGCGCCGTTCGAGAGTGCTTTGAAGCTGCGACTGTTCTTCGCCAAGCGTTCGAACGCCAGCTCCTTGAGCTCGGGGTCTCCGGCGTGCGTAGCGAGCTCCTGGAGCGCGCCCAGCTCCTCGAGCGTCGGCGTCAGGACGAGAAGGCCGCGCTCGGCGCGCTGGCCGGCCTCGCTCTCGGGGGCCGCCTGCCATGATTTGAGCAACATCGGGACCGCGTCCTCGGGCCGCCGCAGGCGGCTGTAGGCCTCGCCCAGGGCCAGCGATACCTCCGCCAGCTCTTCGGCATCGGGGTAGTTGCTGACGTAGGTCGCCAGGAAGTCGGTTTCGTAGATGCCGCCCCGGAACACTTCGAGCGCGGTCGGGTAGATCTCGGTCACGGTCTCGTCGAAACCGGCGAGCGTTTCGCGCAGCTTGACCGCGTGCGGGCCCTCCGGATCGAACGCTTCGACGCGCTCGAGCGCGGACCTGTACATGGAGATGAGCTTGCCGTAGTCGCGGGCCAGCCGGTTGTTCTCGAGCTCACGATTCAGTACGGCCTGCAAGCGGTCGAGGCGGATGCCGTGGGCCTCGGCGCTCTGCGGCCAGGTCGCGACCGCCGAGTCCTCGAGGAACTCGACCATTTCATCGATCAACTTCTCGCCCTTGGCGAGAGCCAGGAGCGAAGCCTGAGTCTCCCGGCGGTAGTCGTCGGCCGGCTTGGGCTCCTGCTTGCGCAGGAGATCTTTGCGCACCGAAGCGGCTCGCAGGCGGCTGTCGAAGAATGGGTGGGTGTTCCAGTAGCCGTATTCCTTCGACTGTGGCAGCCGGATGTTCATGAGCGACATCAGCTCCTCGAAGCCCTCGGGCTCGAAGCCGGCGCCGGCGGCCAGGCGCACACCCGTATCGTCGGCCTGGTCTTCGAACTCCCGGCTGTAGCTGCGCAGCAGGAGCTCGCTCACCACGATGCCCGCCGCGGCCGCTCCCATGACCCGGTCGCCGCCGTCGGAGGGGGTCCCGTAGGGTGCCGGGACCGGTCCGGGATCTCGATCACTGTCGCTGGTCGTGACCATGACCCCCACCAGAAGCGCCTGGCTCAAGACGTTGAGCAACGTGGCCCGCTTTTGCATCTTGGTGCCGTGCTGCAAGACCACGTGGCCGATCTCGTGCCCGAGCAGGCCGGCGAGCATGTCATCGTCGAGACCGAGGTCGAGCATCCCGCGGGTGATGAAGATCTGTCCCCCGGGGAGGGCGAAGGCGTTCGGAATCGGCATGTCGACCAGAAAGAAGCTGAACGGATAGTCGCGAAACGAGCTCTCCTGGGCCACCCGATAGCCGATGTTCTGGATCCGCTCAAGCTCGTCCTCGTTGTCGTAGCTGCCGTAGTAGGCGACCGCCTGACGGGCGGCTTCGGCGCTCTTGAAGAACGTGTCCTTCTTGACCACCTCTTGCGCGGCGGAGCCGCCCGGGAGGGCCAGGCGGGGGGCGGGGAGAATTGTGGCGGGTCGGGACGATCCGGACGATCCGAGCATGGATCCCAAAGGTAGCAGGAATCGTGCCGGTGTCGATATCATCCCGACCATGCCAGAACCGATCGAAGCCGCACCGTCGGGCGAACCGTCCATGTTTCCGCAAGTCAACGAGGCAACGGCAAAGGAAGAGGTCCACGAGCGGGCCGACACGGTCTGGACTCGGGGTAGCGACGCGGCACCGGCCATTGGACGGGTCGCCACGCAGAGCGTGCGTGGCGAAGGCGGCCGGGTGGCGATCGTCGACGGCTGCCGGACGCCGTTCTGCAAGTCGGGCACGGCTCTGCGCGACATGGACGTGGTCGATCTCTCGGGGGTCGTGGCCGCGGAGCTCGTCACCCGCAGTGCCGTCGATCCGGATGACATCGGCCTGTCGATCTGGGGAGTGGTGGTTCCGGCGCTGCACGCGCCCAACCTGGGGCGAGAAGTGGTTTTCCGGGCCTCTCTGCCGATGGAGATCCCCGGCACGACGGTCAATCTGGCCTGCGCGTCGTCGAACCGCGCCATCACGTCGGCCGCGGAGGCACTCATGACGGGGCAGTGCAGGGTGGCGCTCGCCGGGGGGGCCGAGTCGCTGACCAACGTGCCGATCCAGTACTCGAAGTCGGGCGCCCGCAAGCTCATCGCTCTCTCGAAGGCGAAGTCGGCCGGCCAGAAGCTCGGCGTCGTGGCGTCGGTTCGGCCGAAGGACCTGGTGCCGGTGCCGCCCGCGATTGCCGAATACACCACCGGCATGTCGATGGGGCAGGCGTGCGAGAAGATGGCCAAGGAGAATGACATCTCCCGCCGCGCCCAGGACGAGATCGCCCTGATGTCGCACGATCGCGCGGCGGCCGCGGCGGCGGAAGGCCGCTTCGCCGGCCAGATCGTGCCGGTCTTTCCGAAGCCGGCGCGCGATCGGGCCGTGGTCACCGACAACGGCGTTCGCTCCGACTCCTCGCTCGAGGCGCTGGCCCAGCTGCGGCCGGTGTTCGACAAGCGCTACGGCACGCTGACGGCGGGCAACTCGAGCCCGCTCACGGACGGCGCGGCGGCCGTGATTCTGATGCAGGAGGACACGGCCAAGGCCGAGGGCTACGAGCCGCTTGGCTACATCCGGTCCTGGGCCTACGCTTCCCTCGACCCGGGCAGCCAGCTGCTGCAGGGGCCGGCCTACGCCGCGCCGCTCGCGCTCGAGCGCGCCGGTCTCGAGCTTTCGGACATGGATCTGGTCGAGATGCACGAGGCCTTCGCCGCCCAGATTCTCTCCAACATGAAGGCCTACGCTTCGAAGAAGTTCGCCCGCGACGAGCTCGGCTCGACCGAGCCCATGGGCGAGATCGACTTCGACACCTTCAACGTCAACGGCGGCTCGATCTCGATCGGCCATCCCTTCGGCGCCACTGGCGCGCGGGTGACGATGCAGTTGCTGAACGAGCTGAAGCTGCGCGATCTGAATCTGGGGCTGATGACAGTGTGCGCCGCGGGCGGGGTGGGCTTCGCCATGGTCGTCGAGCGCTCTTAGCGGGCTCAGCTGTACGCGAATAGGTCGTTGCGCTGCCCTCGTGCGCCTCGACGTACCTGATGTACGCCGTCGGCGCCCTCGGGTGCGCGCGCCTACTATTCGCATACAGCTGAGCCCGCTAAGAACCTCTCTGTAACGCGCGTCGACGGCGGTCGGCAAGCGATTCAGCTGGGGCCGGCTCGGGTCGAGCCGGCTCCGGCCTAGCCTGCGCTTGAGCCTTTCGGCTTGTGCGATCCGGCGGACTCGTTGCGGGATTGTCTCGGGACTCGGGGACACGATTCGTTCGTGTCCCCTCCCGACTGGTTTTGCCGCGAGACTGTAGCGGTCGAGCTCGGTCCACAACGAACGACGGACCCTGTAGCGGTCGTGCTCCGTCTCGACCGTCTTCTGTAGCGCTTGTGACGAGCCCCCTGACGGATCGCCTGCCGAGCCACCTCATCTCCACGCTTGGATTCTGATTCCTGGAACTCGCTTCGCACCTTGTCATTCTGAGGCGGAGCCGAAGAATCCCAGGCTGTTGGTTCGGAGAGGGAATCGGTACGGCGGATCCTCGCACCGTCTCAAAAGGCTGAGCGGCGGCAAGGCCGCAGCCGGCTTCTCGCGCCGGAGGCAAGAATCGGAGAGCGACGACCGCCGAAGACCTCCTAGCCCGAGCCGGCCCCTGGCGAATCGCTTGCCGATCGCTGCCGAAGCGCGGGCGAGAACATCGGCATCGCAACCGCTGCCATAATCGCCGGGTGAGCTCGAAGCCCCTCGACGGCATCCTGGTCGTCGATCTCAGCCGGTATCTCCCCGGGCCGCTGACCGCCAAGATGCTCGCCAATCTGGGCGCCCGGGTGATCAAGGTGGAGGAGCCGGAGTTCGGGGATCCGGTGCGCAGCGCGCCGCCGATGGAGAGAGGCGCGAGCCGGCTGGCGCGATTGCTTCTGAGCGGGGTCGAGAGCGTAGCGCTCGACTTGAAACGGGAGGAGGCACGGGAGGTCCTTCGAGCGCTGCTCGAGACCGCGGATGTTCTGCTCGAGAGCTTCCGGCCGGGCAAGCTCGCCGAGTTCGGGCTCTCGGAGACCTCGGCCAAAGAAGGCTTTCCGCGCCTGGTCGTGTGCTCGATCTCGGGTTGGGGCAGCTCCGGGCCGGTCAGCGCTCGGACCGGACACGACCTCACCTATCAAGCCGCGGCCGGCGCGCTCGCGGCGACCGGTGAGATGCCGAACGTGCCGGTTGCCGATCTTCTGGGAGCCTTCGCCGCGGTGTCGGCGGTGAGCTCCGCTCTTCTGGCCCGAGAGACGTCGGGCCGCGGCACGTTCATCGATGCCTCTCTCTTCGATGCCGCGGTGATCGCTAACTTGACCAACGTCGCCGCGTCGACCGGAGAGGGTGGGGACGAGGTCGGCGGCCGGACCGGCCTGACCGGCGCCTATCCCTGCTACCGCATCTACGACACCGGGGACGGGCGTCGTTTCGCGCTGGCGGCGCTCGAGCCGCGCTTCTGGAAGGGGCTCTGCCAGGCGTTGGACCGTCGCGATCTCGTTGGGCTCCAGTACCGGCGAGACGCCGAGAGTCACGCGTTGGTGGCGGAGGTGTTCCGGACGCGGTCGGCCGAGGAGTGGTCGAGGCTCTGTCACGAGCACGATCTTCCTGGGGAGATCGTGCTCACCCCGAGCGAGGCTTCACGAGGCGAGCAGGCAGGGTTCCGGGATCTCGCGACAGAGGAGGGGCGGCTGCCGTTCCCGGCGCTGCTCGACCGGCAGCGACCGGAGGCCTCCGCGAGCTTGCCGGCCTTGGGCGAGCACACGCGCGCGGTGCTGGAGGAGTTCGCCCCGCAAACCACCCAGCTGAGCCGGAGAGCGCTCCGGGCGGCCGGCATCGGGCGCCGGCTGACTCTGCGCCAGGCCGTCGGCCGTTGGGCCGCCGGTCGACTTGGCCATTAGTGCGGTACCTAGCGCAGTACTGGCCTCACTCGGGCGCTCGGCTCACGACCAGAAGGGTGACGTCGTCCGCCAGGTCCCGGTTGCCGATGTGGGCTTTGAAGGCGCGCACGACGCTGTCGTGGACCCGCGCCGCGCTGCCGCCGTTGGCCGCCAGTTGCTCCAAGCGCGGGAAACCGAAGGAGTGCTCCTGGGCGTCGAGCGCCTCGGGCAGGCCGTCGGTAAAGAGAAGCAAGGTCTCTCCTGGCCGCAGGTCGGTTCGCTGGATCGGCAGCTCGAGCTCGGCGCGCATTCCCAACGGCAATGCACCGCTACCGAGCTCGACGATCGATCCGTCGCGGCGGCGCAGCAAGGGGAACGGGTGTCCGGCGCAGACGAAATCGACAACCCCGGTGGCCGGCTCGAGCAGGGCGTAGAACAACGACATGAAGGCGCGCCGGTCGCCGGTGCGATGGAGCGTCGAGTTCAGGAGCTGGGCCACCTTGTCCGGGGCCGGATCGACTTCGAGCGCCGTCTTCAGGGTCGCGTTGGCGATCGCCATCAGCAGGCCGGCCGCGATGCCGTGGCCACTGGCGTCGCCGATCACCAGGGCCAGGCGTCCGTCCGGCAGGGACGAGACGTCGTAGTAGTCGCCTCCGACCTCGTTGGCCGTCCGGTAGGAGTGAGCAAAGGCGTAGCCGGGTACGACCGGCGCTCGCTGAGGCAGCAGCTCGGCCTGAAGCTGGCGAGCCACCTCGAGCTCGTCGCGCACGCGGATGCGGTCGACCAGCTCCATGATGAAGAGAAACGCAAAGCCGACGATCGCGGCGATCAGATACAGGCTCGCGGTTCCCACCGAGATCATGGTGTTTGAACCTCCGAGCGTGAGGTCCTTGCCGCCGAGAAGCCCGAGGATGGTTGCCAGCACGGACACGGCGAAGATCAGCCGACGAGCCGGGGAGAGCCTTCGTGAAATGCCGATGAAGAGGATCTTGGTTCGCCGGAAGAACCCGAGGACCTCGTCGGTTCCTTCGGGCGGCGCATCCTGGTCGCGGCTGAGCACGCGGTAGGCCTTGGAGGCGTCTTCGCCGAACAGACGCTTGAGGTCGCGCACGTTCAAGCCCGCGGTGTAGTGGCGCACGAACCCGCGAGCGTCCCTCAGGTATTTTCTCGGTTTCGACATCCGGGTTCGATCTCAGTTACGGAAAGCGGGGCTCCAAGTTCCGTCAGTTGAACATGACCGGCGCAAGTCGGGATAAAATTATTGCGGATTTTGTTGGCGAAAGGGGTCGAGAGGCAAGAAAGTGCGTAAGTCGAACCGAATCTGGATCCCGTTGCTGTCGATGGCGCTCGTCATGTCCGCGTTCTCGGGCTCGCCGGCTGGGGCGGCTTCCTTGAAGCTGGCGACCCTGGTGCCCGAGGGTTCCATCTGGGACAAAGGGCTGCGCGAGCTGGGCGACAAGTGGAAGCGCGAAACCCAGGGCAGGGTGTCGCTGCGAATCTACGCCGGCGGGGTTGCCGGCAGCGAATCCGACATTCTCCGCAAGATGAGGATCGGACAGCTCCATGCCGCGGCATTGACGGCAGTCGGTCTAGAAGAAATCGACCCGGCGTTCGCCGTGTTGACCATGCCGCTGTTTTACGACTCGTTCGACGAGTTTCTCTACGTCCTGGACGGACTCTCGCCCCGTCTCGAGGCGAAGCTCGAGGCCAAGGGGTACGTCCTCTTGCACTGGGGACACGGCGGCTGGGTGCGGTTTTTCTCACGAGCGCCGGTGAACGACATAGAGGATCTGCGCAAGCAGAAGATCTACGTCACCGCCGGCGCCGACGAGATGGTCACGATGTGGAGGGAGAACGGTTTCAGGCCGGTTCCGCTCGCGCAAACCGACATCATGACCGGATTCCAGACCGGGATGATCGACGTGCTCGCGACCACACCGCTGGCGGCGCTCTCTCTGCAGTGGTTCCGGCAGGCGTCGTTCATGCAAGAGACCGGTTTAGCGCCTTTGAGTGGAGCCACGATCGTCAAGCTGCGCGATTGGAACAAGATCACCGCGGCGGATCGGGAGCTTCTGCTCGCCGACGCCTCCGCGACCGAGGAACGCCAGCGAGAGACGATTCCCGAGCAGGATCAGATCGCCATCGAAGAGATGAGCAAGCGAGGGCTGTCGGTAACCTCCGCCGACGAGTCCGCGGAATGGAACCGCACGGCGAGACGGATCGCCGAGTCGATGCGCGGCAAGCTCGTGCCTCGGGAGTTCTACGACGCCGCCAAGGCCCTGCGTGACGAGTATCGATCCAAGGTCGAGAGTGAGACCGAGGCTCGGCTGGATGCCGAGCCGGAGGCGACGCCGGTCGCCGGCGGGGAACCGCGCTGAAGGACTTCCTGCGTCGAGCCGAGACGAGCCTGGCGGTCGCGGCCCTGGCCGCGATGGTGCTGTTGCCACTGGTCGAAGCGGCGGCTCGCAAGCTGATCGGCGTCGGCATCCCCGGCTCGTCGATCTTCGTTCGGCACCTGACGCTGTGGGTGGCTTTCCTCGGCGCCGCGCTGGCGGCGCGAGAGGGCAAGCTCCTCGCTCTGGCAACCGGAGAGCTCTTCAAGCGGTCGCGAATCGTCGGGCCGGCTAAGAGCGTCGCCAACGCCATCGCGGCCGGCGCGACGGTGCTACTCGCTCGGGCTTCGTTCGACCTCATGATCCTCGAGCGTGAGGCGGCCACCGAGCTGCCGTTGTCGGTGCCGGTCTGGGTCGCCCTGTCGGTGCTGCCGATCTCCTTCGTGCTGATCGCGGCGCGCCTGGTCTGGGCCTCGGCGAGCACCTGGAAGGGCAGGTTGCCGGCGATTCTCGGCGTCACCGCGGGACTCGTCCTGGGACAGTTTCCCCAGCTGCTCGAAGGCCGAGCGGCCTGGCCCTGGCTGGTTTTGATTGTGGTCGGCACGCTTGCCGGCGGACCGATCTTCGCGGCTCTCGGCGGCGCGGCCGTGCTTCTCTTCCTGGTCGAGGGCGTGCCGGCGGCGGCGGTGCCCGCGGAGACTTATCGCTTGGCGGTGTCGCCGACACTGCCGGCGATTCCCTTGTTCACGCTGGCCGGGTTTCTGGTCGCCCAGGGCGACGCGTCGAAGCGGTTACTGCGCGTCTTCCGGGCCTTCTTCGGGTGGCTGCCCGGCGGAACCGCCGTGGTCGTGGCGTGCCTGTGTGCCTTTTTCACGGTGTTCACCGGCGGCTCGGGAGTCACGATTCTGGCGCTCGGCGGGCTTTTGTTTGCGGCCATGCAGAGCGACGGCTATCGCGAGAACTTCTCGCTCGGCTTGCTGACCGCGTCGGGCTCGCTGGGCCTGCTGTTCGCGCCGGCGCTGCCGCTCATCCTCTACGGCATCGTCGCCGAAGTCCCGATTCGCGACCTCTTCATCGGTGGTCTGGTGCCGGGTGTTCTCATGCTGGTGCTGGTCGCGGGCTGGGGCGTGTGGGAAGGGCTGCGCCGAGGCGGTCCCCGTCAAAGGCTCGAGGGGCGCGAGATCGGAGCGGCACTGTGGAATGCCAAGTGGGAGATCGCGATCCCGTTTCTGGTTCTGGGGGCAATTTTCGGGGGGCTCGCGACCCTGGTCGAGGTTTCGGCGATGACCGCTTTTTACGCCTTCGCCGTCCAGTGCTTCGTGCACCGGGACCTCAGCGTGCGCAAGGATCTGTTTCGCGTCACCAGCGAGTGCATCGTGCTCCTGGGTGGCGTGCTGATCATCCTGGGCGTGGCGATGGGCTTGACCAACTATTTCGTCGACGCTCAGGTGCCCGACCAGATGCTCGCCTGGGCCAAGGAGTCGATCGCCTCTCCGCTCCTGTTTCTGCTGGCACTCAACATTTTCCTGCTCATCGTCGGCTGCCTGATGGACATCTTTTCGGCGATCGTGGTGGTGGTACCGCTGATCGTGCCGATGGGCCTCGCGTTCGGCATCGACCCGATTCATCTCGGCATCATCTTTGTCGCGAATCTCGAGCTCGGCTATCTGACGCCGCCGGTGGGCTTGAATCTGTTCCTGGCCTCGTACCGTTTCGAGCGGCCACTGCTCAAGATCTGGCGCGCGGCGATTCCGATGCTGGTGATCCTCGGCATCGGAGTGCTGTTGATCACCTACATGCCGTCGCTGTCGCTGGGACTGCTGGACTGGATCGGCCGGGAGTAAGGCGCGCCAGCAGCGCGCGTCGGGGACATCGGGGACACGATTCCTTCGTGTCCCCTCCCGACTGAGTCCGCGCGTCGGCGGCGATCGGCGGGCGAATCCTCCAGGGGCCGGCTCGGGCTTCTCGGCCTGCCGAAGTCAGGCCCTCGCCTGCGCGCCGCTGCGCGCACTCCGATCGAGGCCTCCGAAGCTCTATACCAAGCGCTTGCGGCGAGCCCCCTGGGCGGATTGCCCGCCGTCTCGCCTTGGCCTCCGCGCGCGCTGTGAGCAGGACCCGCTAGTGTCGATATGGAGCTCGCCGCGAGATTGCGTCGGCAGGGTTCGAGTTAGGCGCGCCGGCCCTTAGGCCTCGCACGCGCGAAGCCATCGAGGCGCTTGCGAGGATCCGGCGAGGTGAGTGCGGGCGAGTCGAGGAAGAGCGATTCGCCGCACCGCAGCGGGGCGCTCGGCACAGCGGTTCTAGATAGAAAGAGGTAGCGAGGAGACGCACGAATCGCCCGAGACGAGTCCGCTACGAGGCCGCCGGATCGCAATAAGCCTCGCGGCTGAGCGGTGCGAGGCCGCAGGCCGGCCGCAGGTCGTGTCCAGTTGTCTCCAGGTGCGGCAGCTACTTCAACGTCACCCAGGTCGCGCCCCAGCCGCCGGCTTCGAGCGGCGCGTCGCCGAAGTCGAGGACCCGCGGGTCGCGCGCGAGCAGCGTGCGCACGGTGTTGCGCTGCACGCCGTGGCCGCGGCCGTGGATGATCCGGAGCTCGCGCAGGCCGGCTTCGTGGGCGGCGTCCAGATAGTCGCGCACGACGTTGGCAACGTCGCGGGGCAGGAAGCTGTGCAGGTCGAGGACGTCCTCGATCGCCAGGTCGAGCTCGGGGAGATCCTCGCGCGGATCATCCGGACCGCCCGGATTTTCCGGATTCCCCGGATTGGCCGGATCGGGCACGACTAGCTCTCGGCCTTGCTGGGCTTGCCACGCCAAAGCACTATGCCGACCAGCACGGCCGCCCCGACCACGATCGAGATCCAGGGGCTCAAACCGTAGGCGGACGGAACGTCGCCGAGAAGCATTGCGATGACTCCGACCGTGACCGCGTACGGCATCTGGGTCCGGACATGGGCGATGTGATCGCAGCCCGACGCCATGCTCGAGAGAATGGTGGTGTCGGAGATGGGCGAGCAGTGGTCACCCCAGACGCTTCCGGCGAGCACCCCGGAGATGGTCCCCAGGAGCAGAAGGTAGAAGCGCTCGTCGGTCACGGTCATACCGCTCTCGAGCGAAAGGCCGTGAGCGATCGGGATCACCAGCGGCATGAGGATGCCCATGGTGCCCCAGGAAGTGCCGGTGGCGAAAGCGGTGGCCGCGGACAGCAGGAACACCATCACCGGCAGCCACTGGGGCGAGACTACGCCCTGGGTCAGCTCGACCAGGTAGTCGGCGGTGTGGAGCTCGGCGCAGACCGCGCCCAGCGACCAGGCCAGGATCAGGACGACCAGGGCCAAGAGCATCGAGCTGAAGCCTTGGACCATGGCCGAGGTGCCCTGTTTGACGGTCAAGATCCGCTGCCCCAAGGCCAGGGCGAGCGCTACGGTGACCCCGGCGAGACTCGCCCACAGCAGCGCGCGCGTGCTGTCGGCGTTCGAGAACACGTCCTGGAGCCATTTGAATGCGGTCGGGTAGTCGGCGCGCCGGACCGCCGCGCTGCCGGTCGCAAAGAGGCCGACCATCGTTATGGAAATGACGGTCAGGATCGGCAGCAGGGCGTTGATCGGCCGCTTGGGAGCGTCTTCGGGCGGCGACAGGCGTCCGCCGTCGTAGTCCGCCAGCGGGGTGTCGCCGACCGCCACCAGGGCGCCGGTCTTCGCCGCCCGTCGCTCGGCCTTGAGCATGGGACCGAAATCCCGGCAGGTGTAGGCGATGGTGAACCCAAGAACCAGAGCCAGGATCGGATAGAACCGATACGGAATCGAACCGACGAAGGCGACGTAGGCGTTGTAGGGCAGGTCGAGCTGTGTGAAGGCCGCCGCGATCAGCCCGACCTCGAAACCGATCCATGTCGATATCGGCACCAGGCTGGCCACCGGCGCGGCTGTGGAGTCGACCACATAGGCGAGCTTCTCGCGGCTGATGCGGAGTCGATCGGTGATCGGACGCATGGTCGAGCCCACGATCAGGGTGTTGGCGTAGTCGTCGAAGAAGACCAGGATGCCCATCACCCAGGTCGCGAGCTGCCCGCGCCGAGCGTTGGTGGCGTATTTGGTCAGGGCATCCACCAGGCCTTGCGTGCCGCCGCACTTGGAGATCACTCCGACCATGCCGCCGAGGAGGGTCGTGAAGATCAGGATGCTGGCGTTGCCGGAATCCGCGAGTGACGGCGCAACGAACTGGTCGATCGCGCGCGCGAAAGCGATGATCGGATTCCAGCCGTTGAGAAACAGGGCACCGAAGAAGATGCCCAGAAACAGTGACAGCAGAACATCCTTGAAGATCAACGCCAGGGCGATCGCCACCAGCGGCGGCACCACCGACAGCCAGCCCGAGATGGTCTCGAGCTCCAAGACCGCGCTGGCCTCGCCGCTCTCGACCCGGACGCTATGAGCACCGGCCTCGAGCGGGGCACCGACTTTGAGAGAGTGGTCGCCGACCGGGAGCTCCCGGCGTTCGACGACCTCGCCATCGAGGTAGACCTCGACCGGGAAGGTGAGGTCCGAGCGGGCGTCCTCGACGCTGAGGCTCAGCGTGAGGGGCGCGCCGGAGATGGCGGCACCGGAGGGACCTACCGAGAGCTCGACCGCCGTGGCGGAAGCCGCCGCGAGGCAGCCTAGGCCTGCGATAAGAGCGAAACGACGGAGAAACTCAGGCCTCGGCAATCGCCGCGGCATCCACAGTCTCTCCGGCTGCTTCCGTCTCCGCCGGCTCGCCGGCGCCCGCGGCGGCCAGCGGCGGCAGGCCCAGCCGCTCGCGCAACTGGTTCTCGATCTCGTCGGCGAGATCGGGATTGTCGCGCAGGAACTGCTTCGAGTTCTCCCGGCCCTGCCCCAAACGAACGTCGCCGTAGTTGAACCACGCGCCGCTCTTGCCGACGACCTTGTGCTCGACACCCATGTCGAGCAGCTCGCCGAACCGGGAGATCCCGTACCCGTAGTCGATGTCGAACTCGGCGAGCCGGAAGGGCGCCGCGATCTTGTTCTTGACGATCTTCACTTTGACCCGATTGCCGACCACCTGATCGCCGTCCTTGAGCGCGCCGATCCGTCGGATGTCCACGCGAACCGAGGAGTAGAACTTGAGCGCGCGGCCTCCCGAGGTCGTCTCCGGGCTGCCGAACATGACGCCGATCTTCTCCCGGATCTGGTTGATGAAAACCAGGCAGGTCTTCGACTTGGCCACGATGGCGGTGAGCTTGCGCAGCGCCTGCGACATCAGCCGGGCCTGGAGGCCGACGTGAGAGTCGCCCATCTCGCCTTCGATCTCCGCGCGCGGCACGAGGGCGGCGACCGAGTCGATTACGACCACGTCGATGGCGTTGCTTCTGACCAGCATCTCGGCGATCTCGAGCGCCTGTTCGCCGAAGTCGGGTTGAGAAACCAGGAGGTTGTCGATGTCGACTCCGAGCCGCTTGGAGTATTCGGGGTCGAGCGCATGCTCGGCGTCTACAAAAGCCGCGACGCCGCCCAGTTTCTGGGCCTGTGCGATGACCGAGAGCGCCAGGGTGGTTTTTCCGGACGCTTCGGGTCCGAACACCTCGACGACCCGGCCGCGCGGGAAGCCACCGGCGCCGATGGCGGCGTCGACGGCCAGCGAGCCGGTAGGAATGGTCGCGATCGACAGGGAGTCACGCTGGCCCAGACGCATGATGGCGCCCTTTCCGAACTGGCGCTCGATCTGGGTCAGAGCGCTGTCGATCGATTTGAAGGCTTCGGTTTTGGGGTCTTTCATTGCCTGATGTCCTCCCGGCTGGAGCCGTCGAGCCCCGCTGCAAGATGCATTGGGGGATATACTACATCCAAAGAAGACGCGTTCCGGCGCTTCGATCTGGCATTCCCCGAGGACCACCCGATTTCCACAACAACGCTCCAGCACGGGCCGTTCTCGACCCTGGAAGACGTGGCGGGGATCGAGTGGACGCCGTCCGCGGATCTGTCCCGGCTGAGCACGTTTCGAATCGGCGGCAGGGCCGAATGGCTCGCGACCGTGCATACCGAGGAGGCGCTGCGGACCCTGCTGGCGAAGCTCGCGGCGGACGGGCAGCGGTTCCATCTCGTGGGCCTGGGCTCGAACGTGCTGTTTCCGGATGAAGGACTCGAAGGCCTCCTGGTTCGCCTCGAGGGCGACTTCAAGGGGATTCGCTACGACGGCACGATCGTCGAGGCCGGCGCCGCCGTGGCTTTGCCGAAACTGGCGCGGCGAACCGCGGAGCGGGGCTTGAGCGGTCTCGAGCCGCTGTGCGGGTTTCCTTCGACCGTCGGGGGCGCGGTGGTGATGAACGCCGGCTGCTACGGCGTCGAGATCAAAGACGTACTCGCCAGCTGCCGCGTGCTGGGCCGTGATGGCAGCCCGGCCGACCTCCGCGCGGAGGACCTGGAGCCCGGCTACCGCTCGACGAATCTGCAGGGAAGCGGTCGGATCGTGGTCTCGGCGCGCTTCCGGCTCACCGAGAGCGACGCCGCGGCCGCCCTGAACCGGATCGACGAGCTCAACGAGAAACGCTGGGCCAGTCTGCCGATGGGGCAACCCAATGTCGGCTCGATCTTCAAGAATCCACCCGGCGACGCGGCCGGGCGCTTGATCGACGAGTGCGGCCTCAAGGGATTGGAGGCCGGAAGCGCTCAGATCAGTCCCAAGCACGGCAACGTCATCGTCAACACCGGTGGAGCGAGCTCAAGCGACGTGCTCGAGTTGATGCTGGCCGCCTATCATTCCGTGAAACGGCGCTTCGGCGTCGAGCTGGAGCCG
>JAAENP010000266.1 GCA_024224155.1 bacterium | reverse complement strand
CGCCTCGCGTTCTACCCGGATGCGGACGTCGAGGGCGACGGCGCCGTCCCGATCCGGGGAGGCGACGAACGGGTTGATGTCGAGCTCCACGACGCGGGGGTGGCAGTGGGCGAGTTGGCCGACTCGCATCAGGACCTCCCGGAGCACGTCGAGATCGGCCGGCGGCTCGCCGCGCACCCCCTCGAGGAGCGGGAAGGCTCGAATGCGACGCAGGAGCTCGTCGGCTTCGCTCTCCGACAGCGGCGGCACGCCGAAGGCGACGTCGCCGAACACCTCCACGTAGCGGCCGCCGAGACCGAAGGCCAACAAGGGCCCGAAGCGAGGGTCGGTCGAGATTCCGAACAAGAGCTCGTGCCCGGAGCCCGCCATTCGTTGAACCAGGTACCCGGAAGGCTCAAGCCCGGCGCGCTCGAGGGCTTCGGCGATCTCGTCAACCGTGCGCGCGGCTTCGTTCGCGTCCTCGACGTCCAGGCGCACCGCCCCGACGTCGCTCTTGTGAACGAGGCCCTCCGCCTCGGCCTTGATCGCCACCGGAAAGCCGATCTCGGCGGCGGCGGCGGCGACGGCCGAGGCCTCCGCGACCCAGCGTCGGGGTGTCACGGGGATGCCGTAGAGCTCGAGCACCCGGAAGGCGTCGGCGTTCGGCAGGTAGCCCTCCGTGGTCGCGGACAGCACCTCCGAGACCTGGGCGTCGTCCACCGGGTAGACCGGGGGCGCCGTCTGCGGTCGACGGCACCAACGCGCGTAGCGGTCGAGCTGGGCCAGAGCGGTCGCCGCTTGCTCGGGGAATCGATAGACCGGCGGCAGGTCCGGCGTCTTCTTGACCTCGTCGTAGAAGTCCTCGGTGGCCATCATCACTGAGAGCACGGGCTTGTCGACACCTCGATCGATCACCGCGGCGATCGCATTGAGGACGTCGATGGGGTTGCCCAGGAGCGGCTTGACGTTGATCGCCAGGACCATGTCGACGCCGTCGTCCGCGAGCAGAATTTCGAGCGAGCGGGCATAGTCCTCGGCCCCCGCCGAAGCGATCATGTCCACCGGATTGGCGACGCTCGCTTCCTTCGGCAAGCTCGCGGCGAGACCCTCGCGGGTGCCTAGGGAAAGCTCGGCCATCTCGAGGCCACGGTTGACTACCGAGTCGGTCGCCATAATCGCCGGGCCGCCGGCGTTGGTCAGAATGGCGACCCGGTTGCCGGCCGGGAGCTTGCAGAGATCCAGGGCTCGCGCCACCGCGAAGAGCTCGTCGATGGTGCCGGCGCGCAGGACGCCGCACTGGGCGAGAAAGGTCGAGACCGTGATGTCGCGACCGGCGAGCGCCCCGGTGTGGCTGGACGCGGCGCGCGCGCCCTCTTCCGTGCGCCCCGACTTGACGATCAGGATCGGCTTCTTGCGACTGACCCGCTTGGCGAGCTCGACAAAGCGACGGGGCCCTCCGAACGACTCGAGGTACATGCAGACGACGTGCGTATCGGGGTCGTTTTCCCAGTGTTCGAGCAGGTCGTTACCGGAGACGTCGGCCTTGTTGCCGATCGAGGCGAACTGGGTGAAGCCGATGCCGAGGTCGCTCGCGGCGTTGAGAATAGCCACGCCCAGTGCCCCGGACTGGCTGACGAAGCCGATCGAGCCCCGTCCGGCGGGCGTGGGCGCGAAGGTCGCGTTCATCGACACCGCCGGATCGGCGTTGATGATGCCCATGCAATTCGGCCCGATCATGCGCATGCCGTGCTTGCGCACGGCGGTCGCGAGGGCGCGCTCGGCGGCGGTGCCCTCGGCTCCGGTCTCGGCGAAGCCGGCGGTGATCACCACCAGCCCCTTGACTCCCGCGCGACCGCAGTCCTCTACCACACCGATCACGGCGTCGCGCGGCACGACCACCACGGCCAGGTCCACGCGATCCGGAACCGAGGCGATGGAGGGGTAGGCCTTGAGCGAATGGATCGACTCGGCGCTCGGATTGACCGGAAAGATCGAGCCCTGAAACTCGCTGACGACAAGATTGTGGAGCAGAGAAAAGCCGATCGAGTCACGGCGGCGCGAGGCCCCGATCACCGCGATCGAGCGAGGCGAGAAGATCGCTTCGAGCGGGCGACCGGTCACGCGGCCTGAGACCCCACGGAGCAGTTAGCGAGCCCGGCCGCGGCAAGATCGCCTCGAAGCATCGTCGACAGCGTCCTCATGGCCCGAGGTTATCCGCTTTCGTCGCGGACCATCCGTTCGATCCGGGGCTGATTCGGTGACAGGATACTCATTACGCTGAGAGCCGACAGGCAAGAAAGGCCTGTGACGGCGAGGAGCTCCAGCGTCGCGGTACCGTCGGAGCGCGCCCCAATCGAGGTACCACGCTTGCTTGAAGCTCAAGTCTCACATTGGGAGACCCGCTTGCCAGATCACGTCCGATATGTCGCCCTTACCGGTCATTGCCAGGCCGAGTGCGCTGGGCGGACCGAGCCAAGAAGCGAAGCTAGTCCGAGAAGGGCGACTTATCGGGCCAAGGCCGCAGCCTGGGAGCGCGTCCTCGGCCTGGTCGGCTGATCGCTGCCGCTGCTGGAGTGTCGCATCGGACACTACTCCGTGCTACCTCTCCGCGAACTGCTGGAGATGTGTGATATTCTGCTGGCCTGCTGCGGAGCCTAAGCTCGGCAAGTGCTGACCTCGCGGAGGTGCGGTAGCAGTGGCCCTCCTCCTGCGATCGTCGTCGCACATAGCGCAGTATTCCATCGTCGAGTTGCGGCTCCAGGGCAGCGTCATCCTGAAGTCGTTTCGGGAGCGTCACTGTACCCAGGTCAACCAGAGGACCTGATCGCAGAGCCGGTATGGCGAGAGGGCATCCTCGGAGAGGGATCAAGCATGGAGAGAATCAGAGTCGCCGTTGCTGGCATAGGGAATTGCGCGAGTTCCCTGATTCAAGGTATCGAGTTCTACAGGCACCGTCAT
>JAAENP010000265.1 GCA_024224155.1 bacterium | reverse complement strand
AGCGTCGCACCGAGGGCTTCATCAAGGTCGTGGTCGGGAGACGCGGCCACATCCGCGGCGTCACGATCGTCGGCGCCCACGCCGGCGAGCTCATCTTGCCCTGGGTTCTGGCGGTGCAGCGGCGCATGAAGATCGGCGCGATGGCGAACGTGATCGCGCCCTACCCCACCTTCGCCGAAGTGAGCAAGCGGGTGGCGGGCACCTACTACACCGACGCGCTCTTCGGCACGCGCACGCGCCGCCTCGTGAAGTTCCTCCAGCGCCTCGGCGCTTAGGAACGCGCACGATTCAAGGCGATATCGCGAAAAGGCTCTACCCACCCCGTCGCGAGTGTCACCGGTGTTGCGTGCCCTGGGCTATAGGCTATAGGCTATAGGAAGAGGACGATGCCCGGGCGGACCCCCGGCGGCCGACGAAGCCCCTGCGGCCCGGAGCATCCGTCGGCCGACGTCGTCGCTGCCGGTCCGCGGCGCCGAGGACAGTGCCAGGGCCCACTCTACAGCAGGACCTTTTTCTGAAACCGCCCGGAGTCCGGGTAGAACTTTTTCGCGAGTTCACCTTAAGCGGCGGCAGGGCGCCAGCCTTCTGGGGGCGCGGGCTTCCAGCCCGCAACGAGGTCAGGAATGTCAAGAAAGGTGGCCTTCTGGGGGATCGGTGCAACACCCCGATCGGAACCAGGCAGCGTCTCGCAGACCTTGAATCATAATGTCTTGACGTTACACCCCAAGTTGGCGCCTATGGGGCTAGTACCCCTGCTCAGAAGTACTCGCTCGTTCCCAGGCCCTGCCGGGGAATGTTTGTCTTCGAGGCCCCGCCTCGTCTCCCCCCCGCCCCGCCCCATCTCGTGGGTCGAGACCCTAAGCTGCCGCGGTCACACCGCAACACCAACGTAAGAACTTATTTCCCTGCTCT
>JAAENP010000264.1 GCA_024224155.1 bacterium | reverse complement strand
CCGCTGGTGGAACGCGGCGCGGGAAGACCAGGCCACGGACCGGGTCCACCGCATCGGCCAGAAGCGTGCCGTCCAGGTCTTCAAGCTGATCACCGAGGGCACGCTGGAGGAGAAGATCGCCGCCATCATCGACCGCAAGCGCGACCTGATGGAGAGCATCGTCCAGGAGGACGATCCGCGCCTGGCCAAGATCTTTTCGCGCGACGAGCTGCTGGGGCTGCTGCGTCAGATCTGATGGCTCGCGAAAAGCGTCGCGATTAGAAACCTTTACCGAACCTTTACCTTGTCCTGGCCTTCATCCCTGGAACCATTCGACGCGCGCCGCGTACCGACGCTCAAGCCCTCATTGACGACCCTGGAGAAACCATGCGACCGAGAACCCGCACCTTCCTGATCCTCCTCAGTTTCCTGACGCTAGCCACCGCCGCCGCCGGCGACGAGCCCGCCGACGCGGCGCAGCAGATCGCCGGCGCGGTCAGCCCGGCGCCGGAGGGGATGCGCGACGCGGCGACCGTCCTCGGCTACTCGGCCGGCGAGCTCGTCACCCTGCGCCAGGGCGGGGGCGACCTGGTCTGTCTCGCCGACAAGCCGGGCGACGAGCGCTTCCACGCCGCCTGCTACTTCAAGGCCCTGGAGCCCTTCATGGCCCGCGGCCGGGAGCTCCGGGCCGCGGGCAAAGAGCGCGCCGAGGTGCTCGAGACCCGCGGGGCGGAGATCGCCAGCGGCAAACTCCAGATGCCGCCGGGGCCGAGCGCCCTCTACTCCCTGACCGGCCCGGCCGGCAGCTTCGATCCGGCCACCGGCGAGGTCGAAGGCGCCAACCGCACCTACGTCGTCTACATCCCCTACGCCACCGCCGAGTCGACCGGCCTGTCGCCGCAGCCTGCCACCGGCGCGCCGTGGATCATGAGCCCCGGCAAGCCCTGGGCCCACATCATGCTGGTCCAGCCGGCCGAGACGGAAGAGGAGCCGGAAGGCTAGGAGCCGGTCCGAGTATTCGCACAGGCTCCGCCTGGAGGAATGCTCGGACCGGGTCTTAGGTCGGCGGGGCTGGGCCAGATTCTCGGGCCGGAGGCCCGAGAATCTGGGCGCTAACCCGACGTCTCGGAAACTACACAAGTGTTGGAAACAATGGGGATATTGGTCCGGTCTCGGAGATCGAGCTCTCCCGGAGCGGTTCACCAGTCGTGTTGATGGATGACAGCGTTCCTCGGCGGTTTTTGTGGGTCTACGTTGACAGAATGGCCTGTGTGAGTACGGTAAGGCCCCGGGATTTGGAGACCTTGGCGGCACTCTGGACAGCCAATGAGCAGAGGTTGGCCGTTTCGAAGCTCGTGGAACTGCTCGAAGAAATGGATTCGCCGCAACGGGATGCGTTGCTTCGTCCCGCAGTGGCTGCAGGTGAACGTCACTCGCTTGAACCAGGACCACATCGGCTCATCCAGGGCTCGGCTCCCAGACCGGGTGACTCGCAGCGGTCGGGATGCCGGCGGCCTCGAAGTACTCGGCGATTCTCGCATGGGAGCCAAAGATCTTTCCTACGAATCTCATGGGGATCTCGCAGACGCGACACAGCAGAGGATCCCTCCCCTGCTCGATGGTCCGTCGTTGCCGCCACGGCAGCAACGAGACGCTCGTCGCGCCTTCTGTGGACTTCTCCTCCTGCTCCAGAGCGGCTCTGGCTTGGGCCAGATACCGTGCCTTCCAGCGGGTGGCGAACAAACCGGCGTAGCGGACCATCTTGAAATGCTTGTCGGGAATGTGGCGAATCAGCCGGCCGATGAAGGCGAGCACGGGCATCACCTTGAAGGAGGTCTTGCCATCGCGGGCGTAGTCCTTGAACGCGAAGCGGACGGTCTTGCCGTCGTAGTGGGTGATGCGGTACTCGGCCAGCACCGCGCGCTTCGTATAGCGTCCGATGTAGCGCACCGTCGCTTCGGGATCGAGCAGACTCTTGCCGATGTGGGCATACCAGGTCAGCTTGTAGATCGTCGACATCACCTTGTTGAAGCAACTGTAGACCTTCAGGTACGCACGCTTCTTCGAGAACCGCAGCTGCCCCGCCTTGTGGGCCTTGCGGAAAGCGGTGATGCAATGGTAGCGCCACATCTTCTTCAGCCCGTCATGCTTCCTCAGCCAACCTGGGTTGTAGGGGCGAATCCACCTGCTGCCATCCAGCGACAGACCGCCTTCGGTGACCAGCAGGTGGACATGGGGATGCCACTTGATATCCGAGCCAAAGGTGTGGATGACCACCACGATGCCCATCCGCATGCCATGTTGGTCGCGGGCCCACTGCTGCAGGCTCGCAACGGCGGCTCGCACCACCAAGTTCAGGCCCACAGAGCGGTTGAAGGCGATGTCGGCGCGCAGCTGCCAGGGAACCGCCAGCACCAGATGATGATACGGAACATCCAGCAGCTCATTGAGTACGCCGTCGGCCCAACGATCGGTCGCCAGCTTGCCGCACCTGGAGCAGAACCGCGACTTGCAGGAGTGGGGGACGACATGGTCCTTCCCGCAGCCATCACAGCGAAAGAGGTGGCAACCCAGAGCCGGAGTACGGCAGGCGATCAGCTTACGCACGGTCTCGAAGATCACCGGGCGGATCCACTTGCCGTAGCTGCTCACAAAGTCGTCCCAGTGGGCAGCCAGGATCGCCGCCAAGCTGTACCGAATCTCTTTGCCGATCGCGAGCATGCTCTCTATTATGCCGAGAGCGGTACGCATTACAAGAAGATCCTGCAACGGCTAGAATCTGGAAAGTTCGCGCGAAGCGCTAAGTTCCGGCCTTGAGCGCCGCCAGGATCTCGGCGATCTTGTCGTCGGCCTCTTCGGTGGGCAGGGGCGCGCTACCGGCGCCGGCGTGACCGCCGCCGCCGTAGCGCGACAGCAGGTCGCCGACCCGCGTCTGGCAGGTGCGGTTGAAGATCGAGTG